>CACYDE010000019.1 GCA_902773045.1 uncultured Ruminococcus sp.
TACGTCAGTATTCCTGCGGCTTCTTCCTTGTCTTGCAAAAATCATCCTCGAAAATCTTTTAAAGGTTTTAATTAGAAATTAGTATAAAAATATTTATTTGATTAATGAAAGGAAGTTTATATTATGGCAGTTTATGAAAATCTTACTATTGAAAAAGGTATGTACAATCCCGGAGGATACGGTCTGACGAAAACGCTTGAAAAGCTTGATCCGAGTGAGAATTACAAAGGTACATCTCTCGGAAATCTTGACGCTTTTCAGCGTCAGCTCAAAAGATTCGACATCAAGGTCAGCGGACCGGGAAGCGACTGTGTTGAGAAGTTTTTCCAGACTTCTTCCTCTGCTGCGCTTTTTCCCGAATATATCAGTCGCGCCGTACATCAGGGTATGGAACAGGCTGACGTCCTCAAAGATATCATCGCCACTACCACGCATATCGAGGGCATGGATTACCGCTCGATCGCGTCGGTTCCTACGGACTCCGACAAGGAACTCAGAACTGTGAATGAAGGTGCGGATATTCCCGAAACCCAGGTCAGAACTCAGGAAAATCTCGTGAATCTTCAAAAACGCGGAAGAATGTTGGTTTCGTCTTATGAAGCTCTTCGTTTTCAGCGTCTTGATCTCTTCACGGTGACGCTCCGTCAGATCGGCGCACATATTGCAAGATCTCAGATGAACGACGCTATTTCCGTTCTTATAAACGGAGACGGAAATTCAAACGCCGCTCAAACCATTACCGCCGCGACAAGCGGACAGCTTTCCTACAGTGACCTCGTTTCACTCTGGAGTGCAATAAATCCGTATCAGCTCAATACTGTTATTGCGCCGACGGATATGGTGACTTCCATGCTGAATATGCCGCAGATGCAGGACGCAGCGGCAGGAAACACTTTCCACAGTACAGGAAAAATGATAACTCCTCTCGGAGCAAATCTCATTCATGCGCCGAGCATGGCAAGCGGAAAAATCATAGGTCTTGATAAGAATTACGCGCTTGAAATGGTAATAGCCGGCGACGTTACAACAGAATATGACAAGCTCATAGACAGGCAGCTTGAACGCGCCGCGATCACGTGCATTGCAGGTTTTGCGAAGATCTTCAAGGATTCCGCAAAGGTCCTCACCGTCTGATAAAGGAAGTGGAAAGGTATGATTTTCGACAAGGTTTTTGAACGTTTCTGCCGTCTTGCCGACCTTTCCCGGGACGAGGCGGCAAAGTGGACGTATCTTGTTCATGACTGTATTTTTGAGATCTCGGAGAATGTTTTGATCCCCGATTTCGAAGACGAGAGAATTTGTCACCGCTTAACGGCGGTGACAGCGGCTCTCGCTTTCTATAAATACACAAGAATAAATTCGGCGCGCGGAGATATCTCGGGTTTTAAAGCGGGCGATCTGACTGTGAATATTGACGGATCGGCAGTATGCGGCGCATTTGATCTCTACTGTGAAGAGCTTGCGAAAATTTCGGATATCATCAAAAACAAAGACTTCATATTCGGAAGGACGGATAGCTTTTGTACAGAGATTTAGTATTGAGAATGATCGGAAAATACGGAAGAATGTGTGAGATAATGCCTTTCGGGTCAAAGAAAATTATCAGGGCAAAGGCCGTTGTCAATCCTCTCCTTTACAAAAACAAGCAGTATGTCGGGGGAAGTTATCTTCCCGACGGCTACTGCGACGGAGGACATTATCTTTATATAGGCGACCCGAAAATAAATCTTGACAGCTTTCCTGTGGGAAGTCTTCTGAGAGTGGGGGGAAGTACATATCTGATAAAGCACTCCGAGCAGTATTTTATAGATGATAAACCGCTGTACAGTTGGGCGGTTCTTCAGCTTAGGAAAAGAGGTGAGTGACATGATAGGTGTTATACGGCAAATGATGGACAGTATTAACTCCTCACAAACGGATATCACCGCGGAATATGCTTACAGATCGGATCCCGTTAAAAGACCTGTCACGGAGAGAAGAGCCTGTTTTAAAGTAAACGAGATACATTCCGGAGAGATAATCTTTTCGATCCTCGTTTTTACTCCTTTATACGGAAACGGCGAGGAAAACGTTGATTCTGCGATAGAGATCTGTGAATTTCTCGGCAGTGAAGGCTTTGATATATACAATATTGTTATCGGAGAGGTTTCTTACGACGGGAATTCTCAGGGGTTTGTCAGTGAGATCAAAGGAAGTATTTTTGACGGCGGGGAGACGGCTTCTCTCGGAGGAATCTCGCTCACCGCTTTTAATTTCAGCCGGAACGGTTCTTTGACGGAGGATTTCTTTGCGGAAGACTGCGATTACTCCGTAAGTGAAAGCAACTATCCGATAATGACGGTTTTTGAAAACGAGCCTTTTGACGTTCTTCCCGGAGAAGACGAATGGAAGCTCAGACTGCGCGGAGTTTCGGAGGAGCACGCTGTGAAGCTGAGATCAAACGGAGTTTTTGATCTGAAAATCAAAAACAGCGAAAATATTTTTCGGAAATGCCGCTGTGAGAGTTATAACGGAAATGCTTTCGAAAAGGTCGATCTTTTAATCAGAGGAGTGAGATAAGTGACGGAAAATCAGGATATTTACACGGATAATGATGAAGAAAAGGAAGAGAATGCCGAACAGCTTTCGGAAATTTATGAAAGACAGTCTCGGCGTTACAGCAGAAATCTTGATGTGAACGGAGAGATGAAGTGATGGCGGCAGCGTTGATAAGATTCGGCGGGATAAGTTTTTCCCACAATCCAAAGTCTTTGAAAATTGTCGGAAAGAAAAATGTCAGTTCGGTCACGCTTTCCGGCGGAGAGCAGAAGCTTCTTGATGTTTTTGATGATATATCGACAATATCGGGAACTGCGGAACTTTACGGAAGCGGCTGCTTTTCGGACTATGAAAAGCTTTTGCGTCTGAGATCCCGAAATAAATCCGAGATTCTTTCCGTTCCCGAATTGGGTGCGGTTCGGGCGGTTCTTTCCGGCTTAAGTCTTAACTGTGAACCGAGAAAGGATTATATATCGGTATCTTTTGAATTCCGATGTATTTCCGATGAAAAAAAGGCGGAGAAGATAATGCCGTACAAAGTCTACAAAACGAAGGAAGAGGAAAGTCTTTGGGATATAGCTTATAAATTCGGAACAACTGTCGACGCTCTGGCCGCGTTGAATCCGGGGATAAGAAGAATAGACGAAGTCGAAGAGGGAAAGGAGGTGAGGCTGTATTGATTTTTGCAGGTTTGAGCGAAGGAAAATGTTATTTTTTCGGTCATGCGGTTTCCGTTTCCGTCAACCAGGAAATGTTTGTTCCTGCGGACGATATCAGCATTATTTTTCCGTATACCGATAATTTTCCGTTTCTTGAAAGAATATATGCGCTTGAAGACAATGTGAAAAATATACGGCAGGCTATCGGTGAAAGGAATGTACTTTTTGACGGGATCGTTGACGAACAGGTTTTCAAATCAGACCGCAGCGGTACAAACATTACCGTTTATGCAAGAAGTCCTGCGGCTTTTCTTGTTGATAACGAATGTGAGCCGGCGGAATACATAAATCCGTCCGAAGATGTAATTTTCGCAAGACATCTCACGCCTTTCGGCATTGAAATGAAAAAAAGCGGAAAGAAATGCAGAAATGACAGACTTCGCATAAACAAAGGCAGTTCTCACTATAAGATACTTGAAAAATTCTGCAGGGATTTTTTGGATTCCTGCCCGAGGATAGATTCAAGGGGAATATGCAGAACGGACGTCTATGACTCGGAGAAAAAAATATTTTTCGGCAGCGAAAGAGGAGTCGGTTTTGACTCCGTTTCCGTCAGCCGCAGCAGATACAGCAGAATATCGAAAATACATGTCGGCAAAAACGGGGGATATGATACGCTGCTGACAAACGATGACGCAGAGAAAGCAGGAATCGTGAGGGAGCGTTATATCTGTCTTCTTGACAGCAAAACCGGAACACTGTCAGACGCGTATGATGTTCTTGAAAACGGAGAGACAAATTCCTTTTCGGTGAGTCTGAAATGCAGCGAATGTCTTATAAACTATATCGGAGCTGAAGCGTGGGTCGACGCGGAAGGCTGCCGGGGCAAGAAATTTGTTGTTTCAAAAATAAGATTTGTGTCAGACGGGAACGGTGAGTTTACGAAAATAAAGCTTTCTTTAAAAAATTGAGAGGAGAGTGGTATAATGTGGATACCTGAAGCCATATCCGGCAGCGACAAGACAAAAAATCCTTTTTTCGGAAATGTGGTCTATTCGTCGGGCGGCAATATTGATATCACGGGGAATGAGAGTATAAAAAACATTGAAGCCGTAACGCCTTACGGGGTAGCCTACGTTCCGCCGAAAGGAACAAGGGCTGTTGTCCTGCCGGTCGGAAACACGGCGGTTGTGTGCGGAATATCGGGGAAGATCCCGTTTGAACTGAATGAAGGCGAGGTTGGCTTTTACTCGTCCGGAGGAGCGAGTATTGTGCTTAAAAACGACGGAACAGTCCTGATAAACGGACAGGAATTCGAAAGGACTGAATGAAATGGATACTTTGATAGAAAACGGAGAATTTGCTCTTGATGTCTGCGGATATCCGGTTAAAATACATTCTGTCGACGAAGCGGTGCAAAGAGTAAAAATCATTCTTTCGGTGAAAAAAGGCAGCTTCATCTATGACCGTGAGCTTGGCTCTGATTTTTCGGGACTTTTCCTGAGCGGTAATTTTGAAAAGGAAGCGGCGCTGAGATGTCGGGAGGCGATCGCAGATCAGGAAGAGATATCTTTGGGAAAAGTAAGAGCGGAAATGTTGGAAAACGGAAACATTCTACTGAATCTTGAAGTTGTCTTAGGAAATGAAATTAAGGAAACGGAGGCGGAGCTTGATGCAGAGCTATGGGGAAATTTTGAATAGAATGACAGATTATTACAGAGAAAAAACGGGGACTGAACCCGATCGTGCTTCCGATATAGGAATCAGAATGGAGATACTTGCCGGGGAGGTGTTCAAAGCCTACAGTGAGATGAACTGGCTGAAAAATCAGATGTTTCCGGAAACTGCGGAGGGCGAGTATCTCGATCTTCATGCGGGTCAAAGAGGACTGAAACGAAAAAACGGAACAAAATCCACCGGAAGCGTTGATTTCATTCTTGAAAGACCGTTGAGTTATGATGTCGAGATCCCACAGGGAACGATAGTCGCAGCCGGAGGAGACGAACCCGTGCAGTTTATTACTCTGAGCAGCGCGATGATCTATTCGGGAAGACTTGCGGTCACGGTGGATATAGAAGCTGTTGAGGAAGGCTCGGGAGGTAATGTCAGATCCGGGGAGATAAACATAATGGTTATGCCTGTTCTCGGAGTGGATCGCGTGGAAAACGGCTATGCGGCGGAAAACGGAAGCGACCGCGAAAGTGACGAAGCGCTGAGGGCAAGAGTTATCGACAGCTTTGTGAATATTTCAAACGGTACAAACATCGCGTTTTATAAAAAGACCGCCATGGCGATCGACGGTGTTGTCGCGGCAGGCGTTATCCCAAGAAACAGGGGAGCCGGAACGGTGGATGTTTTTGTCACGACTTCGGACGGAGAGCCTTCCGAAGAGCTTCTTGAAAGGGTGAGAAACGTTCTTCGCAGCGAGAGAGAAGTTAATGTTGACATTGAAGTCGGGGCGCTTGAATTGGTCTCGTTTGATGTTTATGTATATCTGGGGGTGAAAGACGGCTGGAATTTCAATGATGTAAGAAGTTCGTGTGAAACGGCTGTCGAAGAATATTTTCGCACGCTTTCCGCAGGAGAACAGGTTTACCTTTCCAAGATAGGAGAATGTATCCAGCATGTGGAGGGCGTTGATAATTATCTTTTCGAGAGAAATCTTACTTCGGAAAGCGCCATAACGGAGGACAAGATCTTTTGTCCCGGACATATCTTTATAATGGAGCGTGGTGCATATTAACAGTCTTCAAAGGATCGAAAAGCAAATGAGAAATATCGGACTCTACAGATTGACTTTCGGTGAGACGATATCGTTTGAGCTGAGGGCTTACAGTGAGATTCTTGACGAACTTTTTGATGATATTAACGAACTTAGCCAAGAGGGATTCGTTTCAACTGCAGTCGGTTATGGACTCGCCGCTTATGAAAAAATGAACGGACCTGAAAAAACCGGGACTCCGGTAGAGCTTCGGCGTAAAATGATCGGCTCTTTGATAAATATTAACGTCAATGACAATAACGTTGAGGGAATAAAGAAATTTTTCAGATCGCTCAATGTTGAATGCACTGTCATGGAAAGTCCGTCTGTTTCGGATATATACATTCGTCCCACAACAAACTATTATTCTGAAGAAGAACGAAAGAACATCATAAAACGTGCGGAAAGGTTTCTTCCCTGTCATCTTTCTTTCACGATAGATTTCAGAAGCGCGAGCTGGAAAAGCTATGACGATATGAGAAAAACATTCGGAGAATTAGACGGACTTAACCTTACATGGATAGATTTTGAAAAATACGAGGGGGAATAAAAATGCCGTCAACTAACAAAACGGAAAAACTAAGACTGAATTGCTGGACGGAAAATGACCGTCCGACGCGAGTGGATTTTATTAATGACAACATCATTATAGACAATATGCTTGGAACACATCTGGAGAGCGGAACGCTTCACCTCAGCGCAGAGGAAAAAGCGAGGGTTCAAAGCCCCTATTCTTTCAGGATAATACAGGGAACCGGTGAAGAAACAAGAAACATAAGCTTTGATTTTGAGCCGAAAATGGTTATAATGATCGCTGCAGGGAAAGACGCGTTTGAAATTTCGAACGGAGAGATCAAACTAAATCAGTGCATTGCAGTTAACGGTTACGGTTCGTCAAAAAAATGCCTTCTTTCGGGCAGCACATTTACATTTTATCAGAAAACGGAGGGCGCGGTGATCTACAATTTTAACAACATAGAAAACCAATATGTTGTTGCAGCTTTCAGATAAATATAATGATCTCTATATATGAGGATATTGTTATTTTGTGAATTGATGTAATAATTACGGGCGCAAAATGCCGCACCGAAAGAGCTTATTGTTCTCTTTTGGTGCGGCGTTTTTATCACCGAAGGAAAGACTCCGGCATATAATATTATTGTTCCTGTAAAACGGTCGGGAAGCACGGATCGGCAAAATTGGCTGTTAAGGAATACCGGGCGAACGATAAAGATAATAAACAGATCCACAGATCTGATCTTACATTTCGTAACAAAAAAATGACATGATAAAACTTTATCATGCTTCGAATTATATATAGATGAATTACACAGGATAGAATAAATGATTAAGGAAGGATCGAAAAAACGCTATCGCAAGAGCAATGCTCATAGAATGAAAGGAGCGATATTTTTGGAAGATCTGATGAAAATTACAAACTGCCAATATGGCATAAGATCTCCGCTGCCTGATGATCCTGTTGTTGCAATGGCTTATGTTCCGTATCAGCAAGAGGGGAAAATGTACTGTCCCGATCAGGCGATAATGAACGGAACGATATTCCCGGAACTTAACAAGCCGTTTTGCTGCGGCAGGGAGGGGAAATCATGACAGAGAAACAATCGTTGATGAAGAAAATAGCTACTTACGATTTTGCAATTGTAGAGCTTAATTTATACCTTGACACCCACCCTAACGATATTGAGGCGCACAAAAAGCTGGAGGAGTATGAAAAGAAAAGCAATGAATTGAGAGAAAAATTCGAGAGTGAATACGGCCCGATAATATTCAGAGACACGCCGGATAACAGAATGAAATGGATCAAGAACCCATGGCCATGGGATTTGTGTGAGGAGGATTAAGATATGTGGGTATATGAGAAAAAACTGCAGTATCCTGTCAAGATAAAAAATCCAAATCCTGCATTGGCAAAAATAATAATGAGTCAGTACGGCGGTCCGGACGGGGAACTTGGAGCTTCACTGAGGTATCTTAGTCAAAGATATTCAATGCCTTATCCCGAACTGAAGGCTATTCTGACGGATATAGGAACGGAGGAACTGGCTCATCTGGAAATGGTAGGGGCAATAATTTACCAGCTTACCAGAAATCTGACTCCCGAGCAGATTCGTGAAGGCGGTCTTGACGCTTACTTTGTAGATCATACCACGGGAATTTATCCGGCATCGGCTGCGGGTGTTCCTTTTACTGCTGCTTATATGCAATCCAAGGGTGATGTTCTGACGGATCTTCACGAAAACCTTGCTGCAGAGCAAAAAGCAAGAACAACCTATGATAATATCCTGAGATATTGTGATGATCCGGACGTGATTGACCCGATAAGATTCCTGCGCCAACGTGAGATAGTTCACTATCAAAGGTTCGGGGAAGGTTTGAGAATTGCGACCGATAATCTTGACAGCAAGAATTTTTATGCCTTTAATCCGTCTTTCGATAAGGGATGTATGAGAAAAAAGCGTGAAAAATAATTTATCATTTCAAAACGCCGTTTTATATATGCAAACAATCGAACGTCCGGCAGTGAATAGTTTTCGCTGCCGGATTATTCTATAAACGCTACCAATTTTAGAAAACAGCTTTTTGAACTTATTGAGCAGACGATCAAGTATAATGAGACTATTAATACTATAGCAAACCAAACAAATATCCAGACAAGTTCGACGCCCCGGTAAGCGCATAGCTGCGTTGTCGTCCTCGACATACGCCCGAA
>CACYDE010000020.1 GCA_902773045.1 uncultured Ruminococcus sp.
GCAATAGATCTGGTGATATACTTTTTGATTCAGACCGCATGTTTTGCGGAAATAAAAAGCTTTGAAACGGCTTTGATCTGTGCGTCGGGATTTGTCCTTTCAAGAGCGTGGAGCGGACTTGCGGCTGTAACGTTTAAAAGCGCAAAAGGAAAGGGAACATTGCAAAGCTTCTCAAAGCCTGCGCATAAAAAAATAACGGTATTTTCCGAGGTGTTGTATATTATCGGAACGGGTTTCTTTATGATGAATTTGAATTTTAAAACCGGCGGCTGCGCCTTTCTCGGAAGCTTGATAACATTTGTTTATTACAGGATATTTTCATATAAAAAATTCGGCGGCACAACAGGTGACATTGCAGGTTGTTTCTTGCAGATCTGCGAACTGTTTACCGTTTTGTGTGCCGTAATTGCAGGAGTGATACTTTGAAATTTGTGATCGGCGGCGAAAGCCAGGGAAAACTTGAATACGTTATAAAAAAATACGATATTTCCGAAGAGAATATTGCTGATGAAAAAAATACCGATCCCGAAAAAAACATTCGTTGCATCAACAATTATCATCTCATAATCAAATCCATAATTGAGAATGGACGCGATCCCTATGAGGAGACTTTAAAAATACTCGAACGTTACCCCGATGTTATCGTGATAATGAACGAAATCGGAAACGGGATAGTTCCGTTAAGAAAGGAAGATCGCAGATGGAGAGAAGAGGTTGGAAACATCGGCTGTTTCCTCGCTGAAAAAGCAGAAAGTGTGGAAAGGATCTTTTGCGGGATTGCGGTGAATATAAAACCATGAGAATAATTTTTATACGTCACGGAAAAACGAAAGGGAACCTTGAACAGCGTTATATCGGAAAAACCAACGAACCGCTTTGTGAGGCCGGACGAAAAGAAATTTCTTTGAAAAGATTTCCCGATGCGGACGCTGTGATCTCAAGCCCTATGAGAAGATGTGTTGAAACGGCAGAAATTATTTATCCCAAAAAGAATATAATCGTTATCGAAGAACTCAGGGAATGTGATTTCGGGGATTTCGAAGGAAAAAATTATTCCGAACTTGAAACAGATCCAAACTATCAAAAGTGGCTTGAAAGCTTCGGAAAGCTTCCTTTTCCAAACGGGGAGAGCAGTGAGAGTTTCAAAGCAAGGTGTATTAACGGATTTGAAAAAGCCGTTTTAAAATTCAGGAGCTCCAAAACGTTGTGTTTTGTTGTTCATGGCGGAACGATAATGTCGGTGCTTGAACATTATGCTTTTCCGAAAAAGGATTTTTATTCTTATCAGGTAAAAAACGGCTGTGGTTTCGAAACAGAACTGCAAAACGGAAAATTAACTGTCACAGAGGAATTAATATGAGAGCATTAACGGCAGCGCTGCCTTTGACAATTGGGTTTATAATTGATTTTTTTCTCGGCGACCCCTACTCGTTGCCTCATCCGATACGACTGATCGGAAAACTGATTTCGGCGCTTGAAACGCGGATAAGAAAATATATGAAAAAAAATGATACAACCGGCGGCATTATACTTGCCGTGACAGTTGTATTTTTATCTTCGGTAACGCCCCTGCTTGTCTTGAGTTTATGTTACAGGCTGAATACTGCGGCAGGCGTAACAGCTGAAAGTATAATGTGTTACTATCTTATTGCTGCAAAATGCCTTAAAGATGAAAGTATGAAAGCTTATTCGTGTTTAAAAGAAGATAATGTTGAAGGCGCAAGAAAAGCGGTTTCAATGATAGTAGGACGAGACACAAATTCCCTTGACAAGCAGGGTATAATCAGAGCAGCTGTCGAGACCGTTGCGGAAAACACTTCGGACGGGGTTACCGCTCCGATGTTTTTTATGATGATAGGAGGCGCGGCAGGAGGTTTCTTCTATAAATCGGTGAATACCTTGGATTCAATGATAGGCTACAAGAATGAAAAATATCGTGATTTCGGCAGATTTGCCGCTAAGTTTGACGACGTTCTGAACTATATTCCGTCAAGAATAACAGCGGTGATGATGATTTTTGCTTCGTTTCTTCTGAACCTTGACGGAAAAAATGCCTTTAAGATCTGGCGGCGTGACCGAAGAAATCATTCAAGTCCGAATTCGGCTCAGACAGAGGCGGTCTGCGCAGGTGCGCTCGGAGTCGTTCTCGGAGGAGACGCTTTTTATTTGGGAAAGCTTGTGAAAAAGAAAACGATAGGAGATCCTTTGCGTGAAATCGAAAATGAGGATATAAAAAGATCCGACAGACTGATGTATCTGACATCGTTGATGATGTTGATAATTTCCTGTTTGGTGAGATACTTGATCGTTTTGACGGTGGTGAAATGAAATGAAGTACATCCACGGCGGAGATATCTATTCAAGAAAAATAGATCATGATTTTTCTGTAAACTTAAATCCTTTGGGCATGCCGGAAGCGGTGAAAAAAGCTCTCGTAGAAAATGCAGCGGAATTTGAAAAATATCCCGACATAAATTGTCTGACGCTCAAAAAAGCGGTTTCGCGTCATGAAAATATTTCCCGTGAAAATATAGTTTTCGGAAACGGTGCTTCCGATCTGATCTACAGGACGGTTCTTTTTTTGAAGCCAAAAAGGGCGCTTCTGATCGTTCCTACATTTTCGGAATATGAAAAGGCTTTGAAAACAGTGGACTGTAAAACAGAGTATTATTATACCGATAAGGAAAATAATTTTGAAACGGGAGAAGATCTTTTTCAAAAGCTTCACGGAAAAGATATTGTCTTTGTCTGTAATCCGAACAATCCCACGGGAATGTTCATGAGAAGCGATATTTTGAAAAGAGTGAAGAAAATTTGCGAATCCGAAAATATATATCTTTTCATTGACGAATGTTTCATAGACTTTGCGGAATACCCGGAAAAGTTCAAGAGCGAACTTACAGGAGATAAAATTATTATCCTCAGAGCGTTCACAAAGATTTATGCGATGGCAGGACTAAGGCTGGGATATATTGTTTCGGGAAATGAACAGATCGTTCGAGGAATTGAAAATACCGGTCAGTGCTGGAGCGTTTCTGTTCCTTCACAAATTGCAGGAACTGCTGCAATAGGGGAAAGAGATTATTTGAAAAAGACGGCGAAGCTTATTTCGCAGGAGAGAGATTATTTGATGTGTGAATTGAGAGGTCTTGGTTTTAGGGTCTATCCTTCACAGGTTAATTTTATCCTTTTTGAATGCGGATTTGATCTTGATGAAAGACTTCTGAAAAAGAAAATTCTTATCCGCAGCTGCGAGAATTATGAAGGGCTTGAAAGAGGATTTTTCAGGATCGCCGTCAGAAGTCACGATGAAAATGTCGTTCTTATCAATACGATTCGAGAGGTAAAGGAAAATGGCTAAAGCAATTATGATCCAGGGAACAATGTCCGATGTCGGAAAGAGTTTTTTTTCTGCGGCGCTTTGCCGAATATTCCGTCAGGACGGCTATCGTGCCGCGCCTTTCAAATCACAGAATATGGCGCTTAATTCTTTTGTTACAAAAGACGGTCTTGAAATGGGACGCGCTCAGGTGATGCAGGCTGAAGCGGCAGGAACGGAACCCGATGTAAGAATGAATCCGATCCTTCTTAAACCTACGACCGATCTCGGTTCTCAGGTTATCTTAAACGGAGAGGTTTACGGAAATATGTGTGCGTCGGATTATTTCAGGAATAAAAAAATGTTTATTCCCGAGATAATGAAAGCTTATGAAAGCTTGTCGTCAGAGTATGATATCATCGTTATCGAAGGTGCGGGAAGCCCCGTGGAGATGAACCTCAAAGCCGATGATATTGTTAACATGGGAATGGCTCGGCTGGCGCATTCGCCTGTTCTTTTGGTAGGAGATATAGATCGTGGAGGTGTTTTTGCTCAGCTTCTCGGAACGCTGTCGCTTCTTGAAAAAAACGAGTTTTCGGCGGTCAGAGGCCTTGTTGTCAATAAATTTCGAGGAGACAAAACTCTTTTTTCCGATGGAGTGAGGATCCTGGAGGAAAGAGGGAAAAAACCCGTTCTCGGAGTAGTTCCATACGTGGAATGTAATATTGAAGCCGAAGACAGTCTTTCCCGCGATCTTCTGCGAAAGGAAAGAGGACTAATAGACATAGCTGTGATAAAGCTGCCGAAAATTTCAAATTTTACGGATTTCGACGTGTTCTCTCAGTACGAAAATGTTTCCGTGAGATATGCCGAAAGCAGCGGCGAACTTTTAATGCCTGATCTGATAATAATTCCGGGAACAAAAAGTACGATCGCCGATATGAAGTGGCTCCGTGAAAAGGGTTTCGAATCTCAGATCAAGCGATGCGCCGCGAACGATATTCCTGTTTTCGGAATTTGCGGAGGCTATCAGATCTTGGGAAAAAAGATAATTGATCCCGACGCTTCGGAAAACGGCGGCGAAACATTAGGCTTGGGACTTCTGAATGTTAACACGGTTTTCGGAACATCGAAGAGAAGAAGACGAGTCAGCGGAACTATTACATGCAGTGAGGGCTTTTTCGATATATTGAACGGCGCATGTTTTTTTGGATATGAAATTCATTTCGGGGAAACATCGGTCAGCGATAGGAGTTTTTCTGTTTTTGAGGATAATGTTCCGGACGGAGCGTACAGGGGCAACATTTGCGGAAGCTACGTTCACGGAATATTTGATTCGGCTGATGTTTCCGGACGGATAGTCAAAGCCTTGTCCGAAAAAAAAGGTATAAAATTTGAAGAAAATATTATTGACAGAAAAAAATATAAAGAATCTCAATATGATATTATCGCCGACAACGTAAGAAAAAATACGGACATGAAAATGATTTATCGGATCCTCGAGGAGGGTATGAAATGGGATTGATACATATCTATTGCGGAGACGGCAAGGGAAAAACAACGGCAGCTTTCGGCCTTGCGCTTAGAGCGGCGGGAAGCGGAATGAAAGTTCATATTGTTCAGCTGATGAAAGGAAACGAGACTTCGGAGCTTAATTCATTAGAGAAACTTGACGGGATAACTCTGAGCCGATGTGACAAAAATTACGGATTCACATTCCGAATGACCGAGCAGGAGAGAAACGAGATCACTCTGTGTCACAACCGGCTTTTGAATGAAGCTTATGATCTTATGCAAAGCGGCAGCATAGATATGCTTATAATAGATGAATTCGATCCGGCCTATCATCACGGACTGCTTGAAAAAAAACTTGCCGAAAAGTTGGTTTTTGAAAAGCCGGAGAAAATCGAGCTTATCCTAACGGGAAGATATCCCGATGAAAAGTTTCTGGAATGTGCCGATTATGTGAGTGAGATCAAATCAGTCAAACACCCATTCCTTTCGGGAATCAAAGCAAGAAAAGGAATTGAATTCTGAGATGTCCGGATTTAGCGCAATATCGAACAAAGATCGTGCCGAATATGGGCAGCAAATTTTTATCAAAGAGTAAATAAAACAACCGCAGGAATACTTTAGTGACGCTCCAAGAGGGAAAGCCCACGGCGACGACCGATTGGATTGCGCTGCAAATTCCTTCGGGGTGCCGTCAGGCAAGCATTCGCGGTGTTGCCTTAAATACCCCCCAATTTATAGCAAACCAAACAAATATCCAGACAAGTTCGACGCCCCGGTAAGCGCATAGCTGCGTTGTCGTCCTCGACATACGCCCGA
>CACYDE010000021.1 GCA_902773045.1 uncultured Ruminococcus sp.
CACATAATAGGCATAAAATAAAGTCATAATAAATATGAAACGAGGTTTATTTATGGCTGTTAAGAGTTTATCTATACGAATTGATGAAGAGATGCTCAACAAATTACACGTTGTCGCTGATTATGAAGGTCGCTCGGCAAATAGTCAGATATTGATTCTGATTCGTGACGCAATCGAGAAGTATGAAGAAAAGCACGGAAAAATTGAGATATAAAAATGAGCAGGATGGTTTCACTGGCTGTCCTGCTCATTTTATCATTCGTTATTATTTTTCAAGCTGTTCCTTATAATCAAGCCCAAATTCTTCCATACTTTTGATAATCGGGCGCATACTCTCACCTAACTTACTCAGGGCGTATTCTACTCTGGGCGGAACTTCGGGATAAACGGTGCGTGTGATGATGCCGTCCTCCTCCATAGAACGCAGGCTGTCAGTCAGCACCTTCTGGCTGATACCGTCAAGACTTTTTCTCAGTTCGTTGAAGCGCCAAGGTCTCACGAGCAGATTGCGAAGAATCAACAGTTTCCATTTGCTTCCGATTAAGCTGACGGTTGTTGCGACTGGACAATCGGGTAATTCGGCTTTTGTTTTCATTACGCACCTCCAAAGGTTTATAATAGAGTGTAACATTTCTATCTGAATACAGTATAACAGACAAAGACCGGTTTGTCGAGTAGTTACAAAAAGGTGACTTGGTAATAGAAAAGTGCGTACTTGTTACGACGTTCTCCGCACTGTAAAATAAACTTGTAAGCAATAAAACGCTGCAAATAAATGAAAGGAGAACGAATATGGCATTATCTAACATTGCTTCTTGGACAAAGGGCGGCAAAAGCGCTGCTTGCGGAACAGCTGAAAAAGCTTCTGCTTGTGGCACTGCCGAGAAAGTATCTGCTTGCGGTTCTGCCGACAAGGTAAGCGCTTGCGGTTCAGCCTGCGGCTCAGGCGACAAGTAATCTGTCCGTAATGCCCTCTGATGTTTCAGAGGGCGATTATGTAATTATCAGCATACGCTGTTTATATATGCGAGTAAAACACGACAAATCAGATACTGACCGAGTTCACGGTCGGGAAATAAAAAAAGAAATTTATAAAATCTTTTCTTCACGGAGCAAAAAATATGAAACCCTATTTTTCATTTCAATGGCACATTACCGATGAGTGCGACCAGAGGTGCAAGCACTGCTATATCTTTTCCGACGGCAAGCACAATTGTCTGAGCTCAATGACGTGGGAGCAAATGCAGGACACATTTTATAACTGCCTCGACTTCTGCGAGGTGTTTGGACGCACACCATATTTTTATCTGACAGGCGGCGATCCGATTCTGCACACTGATTTCTGGCGGCTGCTCGAATTATTCCATGAACACGATATAAAATTTACAATTCTCGGAAATCCGTTCCACCTCAACGACCAAGTATGCAGGGAGTTAAAGTGGTTTGGCTGTGAAAGGTATCAGCTCTCGCTCGACGGCTTGCGAGAAACGCACGATTGGTTTCGCAAGAAAGGCTCCTATGATTGCACTCTTGAAAAAATCAAGTGTATCAATAAGGCTGGGATTCGCTCGGTAATTATGACAACAGTTTCAAAAACAAATATGGATGAGTTAACGGGTATCATCGATGCCATCGTTGAAGCTGAAGCTAATGTATTCGCCTTCTCACGTTATGTTCCGAGCGGCGGAGATTTAGACGCGAGTATGACGGCGCAGGAGTATCGCAACTTGCTCGTTGCCTGCGATAAGAAGTTCAAGGAGTACGAAGCCGAGGGCTGTCAGACATACTTCAATAAAAAAGACCACCTATGGACTCTTTACGAATACGAAACAGGTGAGTTCAAGATTCCCGAAAATGCCGAAAAGGGTATGATTTACGGCGGGTGCAACTGCGGCGCTTGTCATATCACGATACTACCGACAGGTGATATTTATGCTTGCCGCAGAGTTGTGGACAGCAAGGTAGGTAATGTTTTCGAGGACAGAGTCGCCGATGTGTGGCTTACCTCAATGGAATGCTACAGGAATTTTGAAAAGTTCAGCAAGTGTTCAAGGTGCAAGCTCCTCGCTTGGTGCAGAGGATGTCCCGCTGTGGCGAAAGGAACTAACGGAGATTTTTACGCTGACGATCCCCAGTGCTGGGCAAGTGAGGAGAATGGACTGATAAGG
>CACYDE010000022.1 GCA_902773045.1 uncultured Ruminococcus sp.
TCAAGCCGCAAGGCGCAGGCTGATTGGATTGTGCTGCAAATGCCCTTGGGGTACCGTCAGGCGGTCTTTGTGCGGTGTTGCCTTAAAAAACCCGATAATATATGCTCCCGGAATGAGGTTTATCCTTATTCCGGGAGTTTAATACTGATTTCCGATTAAAATCTTTAAGGTAATACCGCACAGAGTATTCCATGCGAAATTGCCCTAGGCATAAATTGAAAATTTATTTCTTCACAGTCTCTAAGATATGCTGTCAGATTCGGTGATAAGCTGTCAGGCGGGCGTTCACGGTGTTACCTTAAACAAATTTATTAAGACTTTTGTTATATTCATAATTTACTGAGGACAGTTTTCTTTTTATCTCTTCTTTATCGACGCAAAGAGATTTGCAAAGTTCATCAAGCGAGGGATAAAAGTCTCTGAGCTGAGTGTTGATGTAAGAGAGAAGTATGATAGGGTCATTCGGAAGTGACATATGTTTTTCTCCTTTTGTTCTGTGAAATCTTTATGTGAATATTATACTAAATACATTCCGAAGAATCAATTGTCGGTTAGCCGAATATAAGACTTTTCGTTAAACGAATAATGTGTAAATTTATTAAGCAAAGTTTTTTTTTGACGTCTTCAAACTTTTTTCAAAGCCTTTGAAATTGGAAACCGCAAGATGTTCGAACATGCCCGGATAATTCCGATTCCAAGATTATTTGCTTGAAAATATTGCATTTGTTGTTTTCAGGCATTATAATTGTAATGTATATACCATAAATGAGCAGAGCGTTTGGAGTCTGATTCCCTCAGAGCGCTTTTTGATGCAGGCGAAAAAGCTGCCAAACTCAAAAAAGTCGGTGTGCGAATTTCCTGGGTGACGACGATAGCCTTGACCGAAGAATAATCTCGGATTCGACAGCGAAAACTATTCTTTACATCGACAATCCACGATAGAACCTACATTTATTGTAATTTTATTTATGGGAAGTTTGAGCTTATAACATTTACTCATTTAAGGTATTAAAAATTAACCGACCGGTTGGAGTGATAAGTATGAACGATCCATTTTTCAGAATAGCCGCGGCAAGTTTAAAATTGAAGGTTGCCGATCCCGAATATAATTCGGGTGAAATTATTAATATTATTGAAGAAGCAGAAAAAAAGAATATCCGACTTCTTCTGACTCCGGAACTTTCAATAACTTCGTATACGTGTGCCGATCTCTTTTTTAACAGCGCTCTTCTTGAAAGCAGTCTGGAGGCTTTGAAAAAAATAGTTCGGACTACGGAAGATAAAAATATGGCAGTGATCGTTGGAATCCCTGTTGCTGTCGGCTCCTGTCTGTTTAACTGTGCCGCAGTTATAAAACGAGGCGAAATTATAGGCGTTGTTCCTAAAACATATATTGCGAATTATCATGAGTTCTATGAGAAGCGCTGGTTTGCCCCTATGGCTAAAGGTGAAGCATTCCGAACTGTCAGACTTCTCGGAGAAGAAGTTCCGTTCGGGAAATGCCTTTTTGATCTCGGCTCGGGCGCGATTCTCGGAATCGAAATATGCGAGGATCTTTGGGCGCCTGTTCCTCCCAGCAGCGAAATGGTTCTTAACGGCGCAAATATTATATGCAATCTGTCCGCAAGCGATGAATACGTTTCAAAGGCGAAGTACAGGGAGGATCTGATCTCAAACCAATCGGCAAGATGTATCTGCGCTTACGCATATTCCGGTGCGTCTGTTTATGAGAGTACCACCGATCTTGTTTTCAGCGGAGCGACAATAATCGCCGAAAACGGAGGAATATGCGCTAAAGGAGAACGCTTTTCAAGGGATAATGTTCTGACTGCGGCGGATATAGACGTTGAAAAATTAAATTCTCTTCGCAGAACCAACATTACATTTTCGGAAAACATGTCCTGCAGCGGCATGTACAGAATTATTAACTGTGAAGTCGTTAATGAATCGAACGATCTTTCTTACCGTTATATTGATCCTCATCCGTTTGTGCCGTCTGACAGCGATAGTATAAATGAACGGTGCAGAGAGATTTTCGCCATCCAGTCCGGCGGACTTGCAAAAAGGATAATGCATGTTGGCTCGAAGGGGTGTGTTATAGGAATCAGCGGAGGACTGGATTCAACGCTTGCGCTTCTTGTGGCTGTGGAAAGCATGAAGATTTTGGGAAAGAAAAATTCCGATATTATCGGGGTTACAATGCCCGGATTCGGAACGACCGACAGGACGTACACAAATGCGCTGAAACTCATGAACGAACTTGGCGTTACCGTTCGTGAAATAAATATAAAAGAAGCGTGTCTTATCCATATGAGGGACATAGGTCACGACGAGAATATAAAGGATATAACCTACGAGAATACGCAGGCGAGAGAGAGAACGCAGATATTGTTTGATCTTGCGAATAAGGAAGGCTGTCTTCTTGTGGGAACCGGGGACTTGAGCGAACTTGCCATGGGCTGGTGTACGTATAACGGCGATCACATGAGCATGTACGGCGTGAACGCAAGCGTTCCGAAAACACTTGTTAAATACCTTGTGAAATACGTTGCTTCGGTTAGCAAAAGAGAAACAAGAGATACTCTTCTTGATATTCTTGACACACCTGTTTCGCCGGAACTGCTTCCTCCTGACGAAAACGGAAAGATAGCTCAGAAAACAGAGGATAACATAGGTCCTTATGAGCTTCACGACTTCTTTTTATATCACTTTGTCAGGTTTTCATCGTCAAAGGAAAAGCTTCTGAGAAATGCTGTGAAAGCATTTGACGGGATATATGAAAAGGCAGTCATTGAAAAATGGCTTAATGTCTTTCTGAAAAGATTTTTCATCAGTCAGTTTAAAAGAAGCTGTATCCCGGATTCGCCGAAGGTAGGTTCTGTGTCCTTAAGCCCGAGAGGGGACTGGAGAATGCCGAGTGACGCAAGTTTTAATGTTTTTATAAAATAAGCAGTGACGTTTTTAAGGCAATACCGCACAGAGATTGTGCCGAAGATGCGCAGTAGATTTTTATCAAGAGAGTGCACAAAAACGCCGCAGGAATACTTATAGCAAACCAAACAAATATCCAGACAAGTTCGATGCCCCGGTAAGCGCATAGCTGCGTTGTCGTCCTCGACATACGCCCGAAGGA
>CACYDE010000023.1 GCA_902773045.1 uncultured Ruminococcus sp.
AGGGGAGAGGTCTGCGTGGGATTGACCAATCACGGGAAAGAGCCTTTTACAATAGAACCCGATATGAGGATCGCTCAGCTTGTGCTGATGCCTGTTATCATGCCTCGGATAGAAATAACCGACGAATTGGGAACAACTGTCCGGGATGCCGGCGGTTTCGGTTCTACGGGAATAAACTAATGGACAGCGCTGTATTTATTCCGGCGGCGGTTTATCTTGCGGTAATTAATCTTACGGCGTTTATCGTGTACGGAACGGACAAAAAACGGGCAAAGAGGAACAAACGCCGTATTCCGGAGAACACCCTGATAATGCTTGCTGCGCTCGGCGGATCATTCGGCGCACTTGCTGCAATGGGAGTTTTCCGGCATAAAACAAAAAAGCCTAAGTTCTACATCGGCGTACCGATGATACTTGTTTTTCAGTTATTGCTTGCTGGCGCAGTTTTATTCCGGTGTAATGTTTTTGTATTGAGTAACTAAATCCGTCAATGAAAAAATGATTTTTTAGCTGTTTTTACTCTTGGAATTGCGTATTATTATTTAATGAAAATGGGTAGAATACATAATATAGAAAATAACCAAAAAAAGAATATAAAAATTTTGTCGGAAAATTTTAAAGAGAACTTGAATTTGTCTTAGGAATGTTGTATAATACATTTGTGAGAAAACGGTCAGGAATTTTAACGTTTATGCTCGCGGTGTCACACCGCGTCAGAATGTTGATCGAGAACAGCTTTTTCAGGTGTGTTCTCGGTTTTTTTATCTGAAAAACTCACCGATGATTGTGCGTATTATACTAAAATATGTATAATTATCAGTTTTCACGATAAGTTATAGGGTTATTTATCTGATATTGTAGTAGACGTTTTGTGCAGTAATCTTAAAAGAGTTTTGTCTTTTTAATACTTTTTCTGCTAATCTTCTATTGACCGCAATCGCCATATTCTATATAATTAATATTATGCTATTTATGCTATTTTGTAATAATGCCTGAATAGCAAATCTTAAAGAAAAGGAAGATGAGAGCATGAGCGAGTATATGGACGAGACATCTTTGACAGATGAAGAAATCGCAGAAGCGATAGCTGCGGCAAAAAAAGCCAAAGCAGCCAAAATGGCAAAAGCTTCGGAACAGGCAAAGCCCGAAGAACCGCCAAAGCAGGATAAGCCGTTGAAGCTTGAAAAGACAGACAGCAGCGGCGAAGAATCCTCGAAAGAGCTTTTTAATGAGATTGACCAGACGGTCGATGAAGAAGAGAATCTTTCGCCGAAAATGCGATCAGCCCGATCCTTCTCAAATGCTTTTGCAGCCGCCAAGAACAAGCGCGACGAGGAACTGAAAAGGAAAAAGGCGGAAAAAGAGGCAAAAGAGGCTGCCGAAGCAGAAGCAGAATCGGAAGCAGAGGGCGAAGACCCCGAGCTTGACGACGAAGAGAACGTTACAGACGAAGATTTCAAGGATGCATTTGAAGAGGAAAACGAAGAGACCGCTGATAATGCAGACTTTGACGTTGATAACGAAGAATATGAAGAATATGAGGAATCCGATGTTGAAGGCGAGGATTACGAAGGTATATTCGAACCCGACGAGGAGGAGACCGCAGGTTATGCAAACGCCGTACAGCTGGATGAGGGAGAAGACGATTTCGGCGATGAAGACGATGACAGCGATGACGATGACGAAGACGAAGGAGCTTTCTCCACAAAGACAAAGGTCATCATAGGCATTATCATTGTTCTGCTTATCGCTGCTATAGCAGCCGCAGGAGTATACTTCTTCTCACACAGAGATAACGGCAAGAACGAAGATGTTTCTTCCGTTGCGGTGGATGACTCCGTTAAATCTATCAGATTCAAAGAGCCGTCCCTGAGTCTGCGTGTAGGCGAGTCTGCAGCATTGGAGATCATTGTTGAACCCGCAAGCGCAACAGATAAGGTATTTAAGCTCAAATCCAACGATCCCGCTATTGCAAAGGTAGACGAGTCCGGCAAGGTTACGGGCGTTTCTTCCGGTAATACCACAATTACCGCTACACTTAAAAACAACGAGACGATCACAGCTTCTCTTATCGTAAATGTTATAGACGAAAAGCAGAACTCGATCAACGTATACAATAAGTTCGTTAATTCTATTCTCGACGGTTCTACGGATATTGATTCCGAAGAAGATACCGACAGCGAAGAAAACGAAGACGGCGAAGATGAAAATTCCGATTCGGATACCGATTCCGAGACTTCAAAGCCCGCTAAGAAGAGCGAACTCTCCGGAAGCGTTATCAAGGATCTTGACAGCGACGGCGAGCTGGAGCTTGCACTCTACTTTGAGAACAGCGATGAAGATGCAAATAACGTAAGGCTTTTCTATCTTGGTGTTGAAGGCGAAGAAGAGAAAGAGCCGGAGTACGACGAGTGGGGCAACCCGATCGAACCCGAGGAAGAGGACACCGCAACCGAGGAGGACACTTCAACAGATGGTGCTCCCAAGGATAAGGTACTCAAAGAGGCAGACGAGTACTCCGAGAAGTACGCTATATGCCGCGAGTCTCTCCAGGGCGCAAACTGGAATACTTGTATGGTACAGGTCAAGGAGGACGAGGTAGCTCAGGCTAAGGTTACAATTCTTTCCGATGACTATCCTGCTCCCACTTATGTATACGAGTGCGATGACGAGTCTATCGCTACGGTAGATAATCAGGGCAATATCAAGGGCGTTAAGCCGGGTATTACATTCGTGACCGTAACATCTCCGCTCAACTCCGATGCGATCGCCAAGATCAAAGTTAAAGTTAAGGATGATACGGATCTTCTCGAGGATTACCTTGCTCAGGTTCCCATCGAGAACATGACAAACGACACTAAGATCCCGACTGAAAGACTTACAGGCAAGGCAATTACAGACCTCGACGGCGACGGCGTAAGCGAGCTGCTGCTCAGATTCAACTACGGAAACAATGTCGAGACCATCAATATAGTTAAGATTGAGAACGAACAGTGTGTTGTTTATAAAACATACAATAACATCTCCGATCTCTATGAATACTATGAGGGCGACGGTTCTTACAAGAATCAGGTTCTTATCCACTACACAACCGGTAAGGTTTGCCTGAAGTACGAAGGAACTGTATCCAAAGAGAACTCAAAGACAAGAACAACAGAACAGTCGATCTACAGTGTTGAAGATAACGGTACGCTCAACGAGCTTATCAACTTCTCTACTACGACCGATATTTCTACAAAGACAGTTACCTCCGAGGTTACTTCCAGTGAAGAAGAAACAGTAACAACTTCAAGAGTAGTTACGGACGGTGACGAGGATGATACCGATTCCGAGACATATTATGAACCGGATGAGGATACGGAATCCGAGGAGAACGAAGATGAAGGCTATGAGCTCAGCTACGCTGCACTCAACACCGATGAGATCTTCTCCGGCAGAGGCATAACCTTTGCAAATAAACCTGCAGCTAAGAAGATGCCTGCAATAACTGGCGCTCCCGAAGATGAAGATGACTATGACGACGATTACTATAACGATGATGACGAGACGTCACAAGACGAGGATAACGACGACGGAGACGATGACGGCAACGATGACGATTCTACACCGTCAACAGTTACCACCGAAGTAATCGAAGAAACAACGAAGTATTTTGTAAACGGTACTCCTGTTGAAAAGAGTGTATATGAGGAATATCTCTCAACATACTCATCTCGTTACAGTGTATGGAGCGGTTGGGAAAGCGTAAACTAATCCCCGAATCAAAACAACCTTTTTCCCCGGCAGAATATTCTGTCGGGGATTTTAACCTAACGGGCAATTCATCCCGCCTCTATAGGCGGCGGGATGAATTGCCCTTCGGCCGTAGGCTGAATTATCATTGACTATGATTCCATTATATGCTATGCTTTAGAACAAAGAGGTGAGCAAAGATGAACAAAGC
>CACYDE010000024.1 GCA_902773045.1 uncultured Ruminococcus sp.
TCCAATAAATTGGCTTTACGGGGTGTGCCGCTCGGCACAGGATCATGTGTTTCGGGAAAAACAGATGTGGACGCGTGAAACCGATCTCTCCGAGTGATAATGTCCGGTGCGCGAACTGCGAGTGACGCTCGGCACAGGATCATGTGTTTCGGAAAAGACAGATGTGGACGCGTGAAACCGATCTATCCGAGTGATAATGTCCGGTGCGCGAACTGCGAGTGCCGCTCGGCACGAATTTCTTTTGAAAGGATCTTATATATAAATGATTGAAAAACAAAGCTTGATAGAATTAAGAAAAGAAGTAATGAATAAGGAGTTCGCAAGAATGAACAGCGTTCAGAGAAAAGCTGTTTTCTTCGTCAACGGACCGCTGCTGATTCTTGCGGGCGCAGGATCGGGAAAAACAACGGTTCTCGTCAATAGGATCGCAAATATGATCGCTTTCGGAAATGCTTACAATTCCGATTTCGTTTCGGACGAGATCACGGAAGAAGACGTTGAGGAGATGAAGCGTTTCATCAGAGATGGCGGAGAACTCGACCCGTGCGTGAAAAATCTTCTTGCGGTTTCACCGGTGAAGCCATGGAATATTCTTGCGATCACATTCACAAATAAAGCCGCAGGAGAGCTTAAAGAAAGAATCGCCGCAAGAGTTCCCGAAGGCGGAAGAGATATCTGGGCGGCAACATTCCATTCGACATGCGCAAGGATATTAAGACGATTCGGAGACCGTCTCGGATATTCGTCAAAATTCACTGTCTATGACAGCGACGATCAGAAACGTCTTATTAAGGACTGTCAGAAACAGCTTAATATCGACGATAAAATATTATCCCATAAATCTATCATCAGTGAGATATCTCATTCCAAGGACTCGATGATCCTCCCTAAGGATTATGCTTTAAACGCAGGAACGGATACAAGAAAAATCAGTATTGCGAAGGTCTATGCTCTCTATCAGGAAAGACTTAAAACATCGGATGCCATGGATTTTGACGATCTTCTTTCAAATACGGTTCTTCTGTTCGAGAAAAACCCCGATGTTCTTGATTATTATCAGAACAAGTTTAAATACATAATGGTTGATGAGTATCAGGATACAAACAAGGTTCAGTACAGATTTGTAAGCATGCTTGCGGAAAAATACAACAATATCTGCGTAGTAGGTGACGACGATCAGAGTATTTATAAATTCCGTGGCGCAACAATTGAAAATATCCTTTCGTTCGAGGAAACTTTCAATAACGCTAAGGTTATACGTCTTGAACAGAATTACCGAAGCACAAAAAATATTCTCAGTGCCGCAAACAAGGTCATTGAAAACAATACCGAGCGAAAGGGAAAAACTCTCTGGACGGAAAATGAGGAAGGAAAGCTGATAGATCTTCATACTGTCAAGACAGAGCGAGAGGAGTCTGCGTTTATTGCGGACAAGATCCTCGAAGGAGTTGCGGCAGGAAGAAAATACAGCGATTTCGCCGTTCTCTACAGAATGAACGCTCAGAGTAACAATATCGAACAGACGCTCGTCAGAAATGGGATCCCTCACAGACTTATCGGAGGTCACCGCTTCTATGACCGTGAACACGTAAAGGATATGACGTCATATCTTCAGGTTATCAACAACCCAAATGACAATATCAGACTGCGGCGTATAATCAACAAACCCAAAAGATCGATCGGAGAATCGACCGTTTCCAAAGCGGCGGATATCGCTGCGGCGGAAGGACTCAGTATCTTTGAGGTCATCAGCAGAGCTGATGAATACGACGCTCTGAGAAAGGCTCACCCGAAGCTTTCCGCGTTCGTTTCTCTCATCAACAAATTCGCCGAAATGGCTGAGGACGAAAATATAAGCCTCGGCGATATGTACACGGAGCTTGTCAGAACTATCGGTTATGAGAGTTATCTCAAAAAAGAAAAAGAGGATCACGAACAGCGTTTTGAGGATATCATGGAGCTTAAAACAAATATCGTGAAGTATGAGGAGGATAACGGCGAAGACGCGAGTCTTTACGGTTTCCTTGAGGAAATATCGCTTATAACCGATATAGACAACTACGACGAGGAAGCGGACAGTGTAGTTCTTATGACTATGCACAGCGCTAAAGGTCTTGAATTCCCGGTCGTTTTTATTCCCGGAATGGAGGACGGGATCTTCCCCGGTATCCAGGCGATATATAATCCCGAGGACATGCAGGAGGAAAGACGTCTGGCATACGTTGCCATCACACGTGCGAAAGAGGAGCTTTACCTTATCAAATCAAAATCGAGAATGCTGTTCGGTTCAACGAAATATAACCGTCCTTCGACATTTTTAAGCGAAATACCGATAGAATATCTTGAACTGACCGAGCCTGTCGTAGTGGTGAGAAATCCCGAGCTTATCGAGAATGCCAAGCCTAAAGCACGGCTTATGACGAGTGCGAAGAATATCTCTTCAACCCCGTCCGCTCCCGCCGACAAAGCAGGTACGGTTGATTTTGCACCGGGAGATACGGTTTGTCACAAAACTTTCGGTCAGGGTCTTGTCCTTTCGGCTCAGCCTGTCGGAAATGACGTTCTTCTTGAAATAGCTTTTGACAAAGTCGGAACAAAGAAGCTTATGGCTAAATTTGCGCAGCTTCGGAAAGCGTGAGAGATATTGCCGAAATATAGTAGGTGACATAAATAATTTTACTTAGAGTGGTGTCCGAAGGGATGCAGGTCTCCGGTCACCAAGCGGCGACGGGCAAATACGCGCACAAAGTTTTCCGAAAGCTATAATTTTGTGCCCGCGTCCAAAACCGTATCACTAAGGACGGTCAAAGGTCGCCAAGCGGCGACGGGCAAATACGCGCACCAAGTTTTCCGAAAGCTATAATTTTATGCCCGCGTCCAAAACTGTATCCCTAAGAACGGTTATAGGTGGAGACCTCTGCGAAGCAGAAGCACCGACCGAGGCGGCAGCCGAGACCGACCGGAAGGTGCACGGAGGCGCAGCCGCAGGAAATGCCCTTGGGGTACCCCCGCAATCAATTTATGATGCGCGAAAGTAGGGAAACTAATATCGTTTACTATAATTTTCATGCGGTACGGAAAAGGATTCGCGTATCATAGGATCACGGCGGAATTGCCTCCGGGACTTGCCGGATGTAAAATGTTTACAAAATTGATTGAATTTTTTAAACAATATTTCTTGACGATATACCTTTTTAATGTTAAAATAAACGGTAAGAATTATCTTTACCGTTTATTTTTGTTTTGTTTTGGAGTGGTCTAACATGATTGAGAAGAAAAATTTTCGCTATAAGACGCATTATAAAATAATGGCATGGATGAGTACGGTTATTATGGTGCTTTTTGTGTGCGTTATGTATGTCGGCGTTTATCTGGAGCATTGGGTTACTTTTGATATCGGTCTCTTCGGAGGTATCGCCGGGTGTATTTTTGCGGTGTATAATGTTATACGCTATGACAAAACCAAAAAGCTTGAAATAAGCTACGCAGGAGATCGGGAGGAATCTTATCTTCCGGAGGATTCGGATGAGGATATCGAAGATTACGAAGATGACAGCGAGTATGATGACGACTGAGTCTTTTGTTTTCGGAAAATTATCCGGATCTATGCGAAGAATCGATTGAAGAATTCAGTTTCAACCGATTCTTTTTTATTTTACACCGTAATTATAAGCTGACTCAAACTTCCCACATATTAAATAAAAACGGATATATGCCTATAAATTAACTCGTTGTGCTATTAAAAACATATTAAAGTTTTGATCCAACTTTTTCAAAAGGTGGCGGTTTCCAAAGGCAGAGCCTTTGGTCGCTGACGCAGCAAATCGACGTAGAAAATAAACTGCCCTCAGCGAAATCAGACAAACCGAGATAAGCAAAAAAATAATAAATCACAAACAAACACAGCTTTCCCAGTCCAAGAACAAAGGCA
>CACYDE010000025.1 GCA_902773045.1 uncultured Ruminococcus sp.
CGTATGTCGAGGACGACAACGCAGCTATGCGCTTACCGGGGCGTCGAACTTGTCTGGATATTTGTTTGGTTTGCTATAATTAAAATCTTTAAGTCTTTTCGGTCTGATTTCCGCAATATTGCGTCATCAGCCTTGAAATACGTCAGTATTCCTGCGGCTTCTTCCTTGTCTTGCGAAAATTATCCTCGAAAATCCTTTTAAAGCTTTTAATCAGAAATCAGTATTACTTCTGAGTGATCTTCAGAAAGAATGTTTTTTGCTTTTGAAATTGTATTGTTAGGCCTTACTCTTCATATCCGTAATCGTCGCCGTAATCATAGCCGCCGTCATCGTTTCCGTAATCGTAATCTCCTTCGTCATATCCGCCGTAGTCGTAGCCTGCTGCCGGGTCTTCGTAACCGCCGTAATCATAATTGGGGTTATCATCGGGCTGTGAGTTTTCGATAACGCCGATCTGGTTGTTTACACCGACTCCGTAGATATATTCGACTCCGCTGCTTTCCTCATCGGATTCTGCCGCTGTATCGCTGCCTTTTGAACCTTCATTAGCAGCGTTGTCATCGGGAGCGTCGTCTTTGAGCGTTCCGTGAGTCGCTTGTGAACGCAGATTTTCAAGAAGGTAACTTCTGTCGCCTGTGACCGAAAACGTATTCATAACGTAAAGCACATCGGTGATCTTGAATTCTTCGATCATCTCGACGAGGTTTGCTTCCAGATATTCGATATCCACAACGTAGACTTCTTCAAAAGAACTCGTCATGAACGGAGCGAGAGCCGTTCCGTAATCGTCTTTCACGATAATAAGCTTGCGTCCGTTTTTGACATCTGTCGAAAGCTTGAGACAGTAGTAGCCGCCCTTGAAGAATGTTTCGTACATCGAATCCGGAACTTCCTCAAAGAATGGTCCGTCGGTGAGATACTCGAATTCTTCGTCGTAGTAGTGAGTAACAAATTTTGCTTTCGGTTTGTAGTATGTGAAAGTTTCGGGATCGGACTGAAAATCAAGGAGTCCCTGTGAGTCAACGTAGTTTCCGAGATTCCCGATATACTCGGGGTGCTCGACCTTTGTATACTGCGAAATGTCGGCATAATCAACTCCGGCCTGTTTTGCGAAAACTTTTCCGGCATAGTACGCTCCCAGAGGCGCCCAGCGGTTGTCTGTCCGGAAATATATCTCTTCGGCATTATGATTGTTCAGCGTCTGAAAAACATCGACAGCTTTGACATTAACGAGGATATCCTTGATGTATTCCGCTGTCTCTTTCTGGCTGTCTATCTCGCCTCGTTTGTTTGCAGGGCAGTAGAATTCGCATGCCGTCGGAACGATCATAGAATAAATATTGACTCTGGGATCAAGTCTGTCTTTGATCGTGTTAAGTTCGTTTCCGTAGAATTCCGCATAGCTTTCGTTTGAAACGAAGATCTCCATTCCTCTTTTCTTTCCGTCACAGTCAACTATGAGAACGCCGTTGGATTCGTATGCTTCGGCGTTTTCTTTGTCATAGTCTTTGTGAAGACCAACGTCGGGTTCTTCGATTTCCGAAACGATTTCGCTTTCTGCGGGGGAAGGGGAATCCTGAGTCAGAGCTTTTTCTTCTTTTTCTCCGCATGCCGCCGCAGTGACGAGGACTGCGCACGCAAGCGCACAGGCGAGTGTTTTTAAGCGTAAACTTTTCATATCCTGCCTCCTTTGGATCATTCGATTATCTGCTCGTAAAATTAAAAATCCTTTGTGCGGTGTTGCCTTAAGTTGTTTGTTTTGTGATCGCTCGATCATTCAATGCTTTTAAGTGATTCGACCATGTCAATTTTTTTGATCTTAAAGTACATTATGAAATTAACAAGAGCGGCGAAAACCGCAGTGAGAACCGCAGCCAGAATGAAGCTTTCGGGTTCGATGGTTCTGCTGAACATAGTTTTGTTGATCTCTATGGTGATAATTACAAATCGGTGAAGTATAATTCCCAGACCAAGTCCCGAGATGATCCCGCATAATGTAAGAATAATGTTTTCGCGGTAAACAAATGCGCATGTCTCGCCGTTGTAAAAACCCAGAACCTTGATCGTTGCGATCTCGCGGACTCTCTCTGCGATATTGATATTCGTGAGATTGTAAAGAACAACGACCGCCAGCAGTCCTGCGCATATAATCAGAACCAATATGACTGTATCAAGACTTTTTATTGTGTCAAGGAAATTATCAATACTGCCACTTATAAATGATACCGCAGCTATATCGTCGTTGTCAAGACATTTTGCGCCGAGCTTCGACTCATTTTCATCTGTGACTTCGGTCATTTTTGCCATTATCATATTGAACAGCGGCGCTTTTCCGTAAAGCTCACGGTAGCACTCCGGAGAAACGATAAGGTAATTCCCGATATAGTTCTCCGTAATATTTGAAACCGTGACTGTGTATTTCTTGTGATCGTCTTCAAAAATAACGGTATCGCCGACATCAACACCGAGACTGTTAGCCGCTTTTTCGGTCAGTATCGCGCCGTCGTCGGTCAGTTCGATCGGGATCTTCGTTTTTCTTTCTCGGAAATGGATCAGATCCTTCATGTCTTCCGAACCTTGGGGAACGTAGAGATAAATGTCGTCCAACTTGTTCGTTCCTTTCTCGTTTGAAGCGGAGATCGAAGCCTGACGTTCAAGCATTGCGCTTTCAACAAAGCCGCTGTTTTTTACGTAGTCAAGAACAGCCGTTTTCTGATGAAGTGTTCCTTCCTCGTTCAGTATTACAGTAAGATCATAGGTGTAGATCTCGCCGAACTGAACGTCGGTGATCGCACTGATCGAGTTTTTCAGTCCGAAGCCTGTCAGTATCAGCGCGGTGCAGCCTGCTACTCCGATAACCGTCATAAAAAACCTGACCTTATATCTCATGATGTTTCTTGCGGTGACTTTGGAAGTGAAATTCATTCTGTCCCATATAAACGGTATTTTTTCAAGGAGGATCCTTCGCCCGATCTTAGGCGCTTTAGGCCGCATGAGAGAAGCCGGTTTTTCCCTGAGCGATTTCTGACAGGTGTAAAGCGCAACGAGCGTTGTGGAAACGAAAGCCGCGATCACACCAAGTATAGTTATTTTTACAGGGACAATGACCTCTAAATCTATCAGTTCATACATTATCCCGTAAGCGTTGTAGATAACTTTCGGAAGAGTAAGCATTCCGATAGCTATTCCGAGTACGCAGCCTAAAAGAGCGGCGCCTGCCGAGTAGAATATGTACTGCGTTTTGATCGCGCCGTTTGAGTAGCCGAGAGCTTTCAGTGTTCCTATTTCGGTTCGTTTTTCCTCGACATGTCTTGTCATTGTCGTAAGGCACACGAGAGCCGCAACGAGAAGAAAGAAAAGCGGAAACACCGTTGCCACGGCGTCTATCCTTGTTGTGTCGTCAATAAGGGACTGATATCCCGGATTGTCAAGTCTTGTGAAAAAGTACCATTCGGGATTTTCAAGGTCTTCAAGAGTTTCCGCTGCTTTGTCGATTTTTGCCTGAGCGTCCTCAAGCTTTCCTTCGGCTTCAAGCTTTTTGGATTCATATTCCTCGCGTGCGTCGTCGAGTTTTTGCTGACCTTCCGCTTTTTGTTTTTCGAACTCTTCTTTTCCTTTTTTCAGTTCTTCCTTTGCTTTTTCAAGCTCGGCTTCGCTGTCCTTCAGTTTCTGTCTTCCTTCGGTTTTCCGAGAGGAAAGTTCGGTCTGAGCCGCAGTGATCGCTGCCTGACTTTCGTTAAGTTGCTGCTGAGCGGCCGCAAGCTGATCCTCACCGGCTGCTTTTTGTTCCTGAAGTTCCGCGCGTCCGCTGTCGATCTGCGCTTTTGCGCTGTCAAGCTGTTCTTTTGCTTCATCAAGCTGCCGCTGCGGTTCGGCGGTCTGCTTGTTGTATTCTTCGGTTGCTTCGTCAAGGGCTTTTTTAGCCTCGTCGACCTCGTTTTTTCCGTCTTCAAGTCTTTTGTTTTCTCTGTCGATTATTGATTGGTTAGCGCTTTTTCTTGTCTCATAAATGTCGATCTGAGCCTGAATGTAGAGCTTCTCTGTTTCGCTTTCCGAGTTTTCGTACTGTTCTTTAAGGCTGTCAAGCTCGGCATTTATTTCGTCAAGAGTTCGCTGTGTTTCGCCGATTATCGCTTCGCATGCGGGCTTGGTTATATTTTCGTATTTGTTGAGTGCATTGTCGTAATTTGTTTTTAATGCCGAGAGTGCAAGCCTTGCGGTAAGAGTTTGCGTTTTGAAGTCCGTTACTGCACGGTTATACTCCGCAAGTCCGCTGTTGTATTCACGTTCGGCTTCGTTGAGCTGCTTTTCTGCCTCTCTGATTTTTGTGTTGAATTCGGAACGTGAAGATTTAAGCTGAGCTTGTCCTTCTTTAAGGAGTTCTCTTGCGGTTTCGAGCTGTTTTTCTCCTTCGGCGATACCGGAGTTATAATCTTCCCAACCTTTTTTTATCTCTTCTTCGCCGTTTTTTATATCTTTTTCGGCGTTGTCAAGCGTTTCTTTTGCGCCGGCAATTTTTTCGTCGTACTCTTTCTGACCGTCGTTGATTTTTTCGAAGGCTTCGGAAAGCTCCCTCCCGGCTTTGTCCTTTTCGCTGTCAAGTTCTTTTTGTGCTTCTTCGAGGTCTTTCTTTGCGTCGTTGAGATATTCAACATCAAAATATTTCGCGCGTTCAAGCCCAAGGTTTTTGAACTGCGGTTCAAGTGCTTCTACTGCACTGTCAAATTCCTTGTTTATAGTATCTTTTGAATCGCCGGAATAATCAGTCAGAACGTATATCTGACTATACCTGTCCGACTTGAAATCGTCCTCGGAAATAATACCGAACATGTGAATATCTCCGCTGCCGACATTTGTTGTTCCTCTTTCGAAGCTAACGTAAAGCGGAGACTGAACGAATCCCACTACTGTATATTCCGTGGATTCAAGAATATCCTCAACGTCCGTTTCGCCTACTTTCGGTTCGATTCTGAACGTATCTCCGATTTTGCTGTTTCCGCTGTTGAAGTTTGCGTTTTCAAGCGCGATCTCGCCTTTCTTTTCGGGAAGCCGTCCTTCCTTGATGAGCGGTTTATTGATCGCGGTTTGATTTTCATTTTCACGGATATCGGAGTAAAGCCGAATGATCTGACCTGCGTCTCCCTCCATTATTACGTCTGTATAATAAGATGCCGCCGCGTCACGGACATGCGGCAGTTTTTTTACTTCCTCGACGTCCTTGTCGCTGAAGCCCACCGTTGAGAGAAGACGGATATCCATGAGATCATTGTTTCGGTAGTAATTTTCAGCCGTGTGGTTCATCGAAGGGCTTACGGCTTTTATTCCTGTGAAGAAACCGACGCCCAAAGCCACAATGAGCATGATAGAGATGAACCTGGCTTTTGTTTTGGAGATATCCTTCAAAACGTTTTTCCAAAGTGAAGAAGTCAATTTTTCTCCTCCTTACCATTCGATGAGATCAACGTCCGTGGGTGATTCGTTGACGATGTTGCTGATGACCTTTCCGCTTTTCATTCTTATGATCCTGTCCGCCATCGGAGTTATCGCCTGATTGTGAGTTATGAGAACGACAGTCATGCCTTCGCTGCGGCAGGTGTCCTGCAAAAGCTTTAGAATCTGTTTTCCGGTGTTGTAATCAAGTGCGCCGGTAGGTTCGTCACACAGAAGAAGCTTCGGCTTCTTCGCAAGCGCTCTGGCGATAGAAACTCTCTGCTGTTCACCTCCGGAAAGCTGAGAGGGGAAGTTGTGGAGTCTTTCTCCGAGTCCGACGCTTTCCAACGCCTCGGAAGCGTCCTTGTGATCTTTGCAGATCTGAGAAGCAAGCTCCACATTTTCTTTCGCGGTCAAATTGGGAACAAGGTTGTAAAACTGAAAGACGAAGCCTATGTCATATCTGCGGTATGTCGCAAGATCATGTTCATCAAGGCGGCTTATGTCGTTTCCTCCGACTACGATCGTTCCTTCGTCACAGCTGTCCATGCCTCCGAGAATATTGAGAACGGTAGTTTTTCCGGCGCCGCTGTTTCCCACGATAACCGCAAATTCCCCTTTTTCTATTTCAAATGAGATGCCGTCGACGGCTGTTATCGTGACTTCACCCATTTTATATCTTTTGTAAACGTTTTTAAAATCAACAAAACTCATTTTACGTTCACTCCCTGTTGAGATATGTAATATTGATTTCTGAGCGGATCACGGGAAAGTGCAGCCGTGAATTACTCGGATATACATGTACATACTTCTTTTTCCAAGCTGCACACTGCAAGAATATAATCTCCGAGATCCTTGACAAAAAAACTTCCCGGCATGTTCGAAAGTTCTCCTTTAAGCTCTCCGTCAAAATTTTCTGTGCGGAAGCTTACTTCTTTCATGGGAAAGGTCATACCTTTTCCGATCGCTTTGATGTAGCTTTCTTTAAGCGCCCATAATATCATGAAAGCTTTGTTTCTGTCTTCGAAGTTGTTTATAAATCCGATCTCTTCTTCGGTGCAGATTTTTTTCTCCAGCCCTTCGCGAACACTCCTAATTTCCTGAATATCTATCCCGACCGGTGAATCGGCAACACACACAGCGGCGTAATCTCCGCTGTGGCTGATGTTGAAGAAGATATCCGTTCTTTCGGAGAAATACGGCTTTCCGTGACTGCCTGTTTCTATTGTTAAATTGTCGGTGTCGACCCCGTATTCACGAAACACCGCTTCTTTAAGAAGCAGCCTGCCGTTTAAGGTTTCTGTTTTTTTTCTTTCGCCCTTTTTAAGTGAGCCGTAGTCAAATTTTTTTAAGTATATCATAGTTACTCATCACCAAAGTCGATCGACGGTCTGACGTATAGTGTTTTGTTTTTCACAAATATCACCATACCGGGTTTTGCGCCCTGCGGTTTGCTGACGTTGCGGATCTGAGTGTAGTCTACGGGGACCTGTGATCCGTCACGCGCTCTGCTGTGATATGCCGCGATCTTTGCCGCCTGAACGATCGCCTCGTCGCTCGGTTCTTTTCCGTTTGTGACGAGTATGGTGTGAGATCCGGGGATATTCTTCGTGTGAAACCATATATCGTTATTGTTTGCGGTTTTTAAAGTCAAAGTATCGTTCTGGCGGTTGTTTCTTCCGACGAGGATCTCAAAACCGTCCGCAGAGGTGAATTTAAGAGGAGGGAGCGGTTTTTGTTCTTTGGATTTTCCTTTTGAGGCTTTGATGTAGCCGGTCTGAACAAGCTCGGAGCGGATCTCCGCAAGTTCTCTTTCCGTTTCGGCGCGGCTTAAAGAATCAAAAACGTTGTCAATGTATTCGAGTTCAAGCTTAGCAAGCCGGAGCTGTTCTGTCAGCACATGTTCTGCGGTTTTCGCCTTGCGGTAGTCTTTATAGTATTTCTGGGCATTCTGAGAGGGGGATTTTGACGGATCAAGCTTGATCCGTATCTCCGACATGTTTTCATCGTAGAAATTTTCAAGGTCAACGAAAGGCGAGCCTTTTTCTATCCTGTAGAGATTTGCCTGCAGAAGATCGCCGCAGATCCTGAGATGCTCTCTGTCCGCGCACTGCTTCAGTTCTTCGGTCTGCGTATTTATTTTTCTGGAAATTCTGTCTGAGGCATTTGTCAGGAGTTTCAGAAGATCCTGTCCTTTAGCCTTCATTCTCTCCGCGCGGTCGCGTTCGAGGTAGAAATTGTCGAGAAGTGACGAGAAGCTTTCTTCTCTGATGAGCTTCATCGCGGAGCCGTATTGAGTTATTCCCATAAAAGAAATATCCTTTGGTTTTCCCTTGGGTTCGCTGACGCAGTACGGCGCGCCGCTGCATTCTCTGACGGCGTTAGTGAGTTTGGTGATATAGTAATCAAGCCGTTTCATATACTGAGAGTTCAGTTCATCGGTATAAACATCTTCGCCGCTTGTGATAAGATATTCTATCTCGCGGCAGACGATGGGGGAAACGCCCTGAACGGTATTGAGGATAGCTTTTCCGAGTTTTTCGGGTTTTGGCAAATTTGCGATTGCTTTGACGATATCACCCGGGTCTTCGGTGAGCATGTTTAATTTGTTCTGCGGAGGCGGAAGTTCATATTTCATTCCGGGAAGAACGAGTCTCTGAGTAGTCATTGTGGGATCGACCCTTTTCAGAGCGTCGATTATGACTCCGTTTTCGTCAATGAAAATAACGTTGCTGTACTTTCCCATGATTTCAACGGCAAGAGTAAGTTTTATCCTGTCGCCAAGTTCGCTGACCGCGTCAAAGTCAAGAAATATTATCCTCTCCAGATCGGGCTGACGCACGTCGGAAACTTTCGCTCCGCACAGCTTTTTCCTCAGAAGCATACAAAGCATCGGAGGGGAAGCCGGGTTTTCGGGTGAGTTTGAGGTGAAATTTACTCTCGGAGAATTTGCTCTTGCCGAGATCAAAAGCTTTTTATTTCCGTTTAATGTTCTTACGGCGAGAATAAGCTCGTCGCGGTTGGGCTGGTGGATCTGAGAAACTCTCGCACCGCTCAGGTCGTTTTTCAGTTCTCCGGTAAGAAAACGTACAAAAGCTCCGTCAAGTGCCATGATAAACAATTCCTTTCATGTCTGCATAATCTCTATCATTATACAATAAATTAATGAACATTTCTACAATTTTTAAAAATCTTTCGATTTTGCGAATTGACTTTCCGTAGCATTTGTTTGTTGTCAGCTATCTATAACGTAAGAGCAGGGAAGTTTTTGACGTGATTACTGTCTTCACTCTGAAAAAAAGGTTGGCAAGCCGAAGAGAGTGTGGTATAATAACAAAGTATATAAGGAACTGTTCATCAATAACTTTTCATTTCTGCTTGTCTAATTTGCCTTGAACTGCGTTAAATTTCCTTGAAATACGCCCGAAGAAAGTGCCCTTGGGGTACGAAAGTATTCCTGCGAAAATTTGCCTTGTTCAAAACAAATTACCCTAAGGAACTGTTTATAAATAA
>CACYDE010000026.1 GCA_902773045.1 uncultured Ruminococcus sp.
GTTTCCTCTGTAAAGAACAGGTCAGGTCTGTCAAGAGGCAGATCTCCGTAAACTTCATCTGTGGATACCTGATGATATCTATGAATACCGTACTTACGGCAAGCGTCCATCAGCACTTCTGTACCGATGATATTTGTCTGAAGGAAAATCTCAGGATTCTCAATTGAACGGTCAACATGGCTTTCTGCCGCAAAGTTGACGACGATATCCGGATGCTCTTCCTCGAAAAGCTTCTCAACAGCCTCTCTGTCACATATATCAGCCTTTACAAATCTGAAATTCGGCTTGTCCATAACTGACTTAAGAGTTGAAAGATTACCTGCATATGTAAGCTTATCAAGACAGATAATTCTGTAGTCGGGATGCTCTTTCAGCATATGAAAAACAAAGTTTGATCCGATAAATCCTGCTCCGCCTGTTACAATTATTGTCATTTTATTATTCCTTTCTTATGCAACTTTTGTATTTTCCTTCTACAACTGATTTCAGATGATCTCCATACGGAGATTTTCCGTATTTTGCCGCAGATTCAAGTAATTTACTGCTTGATATCCATCCGTATCTGAATGCAATTTCTTCAGGTGCGGATATTTTTACTCCCTGACGTTTTTCTATCATCCTTACAAAATCAGCAGCATCCAACAGGCTATCCATTGTACCCGTGTCTAACCATGCAAAGCCTCTTCCTAATAATTCAGCACTTAACTTTTTTTCCTGAAGATATATTTCGTTTAATGATGTTATCTCTAATTCGCCACGAGCAGACGGGACAACCTTCTTTGCATTTGCTGATACTCCTGACGGATAGAAATATAACCCCGTTGCAGCATAGTTGCTTTTGGGATTTTCAGGCTTTTCTTCTATTGACACAACTTCACCGTTATCATCAAATTCCACAATTCCAAATCTATTCGGATCATTAACATAGTACCCGAATACAGTAGCAATTCCATCATGTGCTTTACGAACAGCTGAATTTAAAAGCTTTGAAAAACCACTGCCATAAAAAATATTATCTCCAAGAATCATTGCACACGGATCGTTCTGAATAAAATCCTCACCAATCAGAAACGCTTGTGCCAAACCATCAGGAGATGACTGAACTTTATAAGAGAGATTAATTCCGAAACTGCTTCCATCTCCCAGCAGTTCTTCAAATCTTGACGTATCTTCCGGTGTGGATATTATCAAAATATCTCTTATTCCTGCCAACATCAGTGTTGAAAGTGGATAATATATCATCGGTTTATCGTAAACTGGAAGAAGCTGTTTTGATGTCACTTTAGTTAAAGGGTAAAGACGAGTTCCGGAACCACCAGCAAGTATTATTCCTTTCATTTTCTCATCTCCCAATGCATTTTACAAAATAATCATAATCCCTGACATAGTCTTCTTTATTATAATAATCGGAAGCTGCAACACAGAGCACAGAGTCTTTTTGTAACCAAAGCATTTCTCTCCATGTGAATTGATCAATAATAACTCCTATTGAAGGGTCAGAAAGTTCTATTTCCTCTCTTCCGTTTTTATTTTCCAGAATAAGTTGTATTCTTCCATACGGACAAAACAGCAACTGTTTTAACTCCTTATGTGCGTGGAATCCACGCCTTACACCTTCAGGGACTTTAGAAATATAATATATTCTCTTAATTTCAAAAGGAATATCATTTTTTGACTCAAAAAATGATAATTCTCCGGAATTTACTGCTGGTATGGTTTTAATACGGATTACTTTGCATCCCGCAACAGTATCCCTGCTGTTAAAATCATCACCTTTTAGAACTGAATACCATTTCAAATTACCAACATCAGCATAACGCTCTTTGACACTATTGGGAATATCAACCGCTTCATGAAAATTATGCTTATCATAAAATCTGACTGCACGTTCGTTTAATCTTGAAACACACCAGTATACATGCTCAAGAGCATATTCATTGAAAGCTTTTTCAATAATACTTTCCATTCCAAACCAAGAATAGCCTTTTCCCATTGCTTCAGCTCTTACAGTAATTGCAAATTCAGCAGAACCATTTTCAATATGTTTCAAACTGACTGTTCCCATATATTCATCTGTATCAGAAGCAATTGCAAGATGAACATTATTCATGTCGTTCCAGCTTGATTCAATAAAACGCTCGCAATCTTCAATTGTTTTTGACGAAAAGTCTGTATGTAGTTTTTCTACAACGCTTTCATCGTGCATCCATTCAAGCATCAATTGAGCATCTTTTAATTCGAGTTTTCTTATATTCATAATATCACCTTAATACCCGTTAATGACATCTATGACATATTGTATTTCTTCATCGGTCATTCCATAATACATAGGAATACTCAACTCTGTTTTGCTTATTTCTTCAGCAATCGGAAAATCTCCCTCTTTATACCCCAGATCTTTATAGCACTCCTGTAAATGCATAGGTATTGGATAATGCTTATTTGTTCCGATGCCTTTATCATTGAGATATCTTTCAAGCTCACTTCTATCCGTACATCTGATTCCGAAAATATGCCATACAGGAACCATGTATTTTTCTACAGTTGGAAGGATAATCTTCGGATTGTGTATCTCATTCAGATAACAATCTGCAATTCTTCGTCTTTCTTCATTTATTTTATCCATGTGCGGCAGTTTGGCTGACAAAAATGCTGCCTGTAATTCATCAAGCCTGCTATTGTTACCCCTATAAATATGATGATATTTATAATCCGAACCATAATTGCCTAAGGCACGTACCTTATCAGCGAGCTCCTTATTATTCGTAACCAATGCACCTGCATCACCTAATGCTCCAAGGTTTTTGCCTGGATAAAAACTGAATCCGGCAGCATCACCAAATGAGCCTACTCTATGACCTTTATATGTCGCCCCGTGTGCTTGAGCACAATCTTCAACTACAAACAGATCATATCTTTTTGCAATTTCCATGATTTTATCCATATCACACGCCTGTCCGTAAAGATGTACGGGCATAATTGCTTTTGTTTTATCTGTAATTGCAGATTCTATTCGCTCTGGATCAATATTGAATGTCTCAATCTTAGGCTCTACAAATACAGGTTTTGCTCCAACATATGTCACAGCAAGTGCAGTAGCAATATATGTATTTGAAGGTACAATAACTTCATCACCTTCACTGATACCTAAAGCTTTAAGTGCAAGCATTAGTGCGTCAAGACCGTTTCCACAGCCTACACAATACTTTACACCACAATACGCAGCAAAAACCTTTTCAAAAGCTTCATCCTCGGTGCCTTCTATATACCATGAACGAGCAAATACCCGATCAAAAGCATTTCTAAGTTCAATATTTAATTCTTTTTCCAACGGTTTAAAGCTTACAAAAGGAACTTTCATATTAATTCCTCCCAGGAAATATTAATCAATAATAGACGCAAGATATCCCATAAACCTTTCCTTATTTTCCAGTGCAGTTGTCGTAGGTCTTCCAAGATCATCTCTCGCACCTATAGAACACTTTACTTCGATAAGGCTGAGTTCGTTTCTGCCTTTAGCTGTTTCAAGTTCTCTGTCAAGATCGTCAAAGCTGTCAACACAAACAGCATTCGGATAACCGCAGGCTTTTGCTATTGCAACAAGGTCAATATGTGCAGCAACCGTAGGCATACCGCCCACTGTTTCATGTGCACCATTGTTGATTACAACATGAATCATATTCTTGGGCTTGTTGGCACCAAGAACAGCCATTGAACCCATGTGCATAAGAACAGCACCGTCACCGTCAACGCACCATATTTTTGTATTAGGCTTATTGAGTGCAACACCGAGAGCAATAGACGAGCTGTGTCCCATTGAGCCGACTGTAAGGAAGTCATATTTGTGGCTCTGACCGTTAGCTACTCTTGTTTCAAACAGTTCACGGCTTGCCTTTCCTGTGGTGGATACTATCGGATCTTCACCGCTTACCTTGACAATATGCTGAATGATCTCCTCACGCACCATTGTATTATCATTCTTGTATTCGACCTTGCCGTCATATGAAAGAGCACCCTTGCCAATGACAAAGGCAACATCCTTGCCTTTTGCAAGAATATCCCTGAACTCGACCATTTCATCGGAAACTTCCTCGTCAGTTGTGTCCTTATTGATGATAAATGTTTTGATATCCATATCCTCAAGGAGCCTAACAGTAACTTCACCCTGATATATATGCTGCGGTTCATCATGGATACCGGGCTGACCTCTCCAACCAACAATAAATACCATCGGGATAGCATATACCTTATCATTCAGAAGAGAAGCGACAGGATTGATGATGTTTCCCTCACCCGAATTCTGCATATATACGACCGGAACTTTATTTGTTGCAAGATGATATCCTGCTGCAAGAGCTGTACAGTTACCCTCGTTTGCAGCAATAATATGATGTTCCGGATCAATACCGTAGGTGTTCATTAGATAATTACAAAGAGCTTTGAGCTGACTGTCAGGAACACCGGCATAAAAATCTGAACCGATTATTTCTACAAGTTTTTCAACTTTCATTTTGTTACTTCCTTTCGGATAATATCTTATGATAAAGCACATCAATATCATCAATTTCAAGACCAATGGGATTATTTTTCAGCCTTGTCGGATTTACTGAATTCTTGAGTATTTCAAAATCTTTATCTTTCGCCTGTGGAACAGAGAGATTAAGACTATAAAATATTACATTGAATTTGAGGCAAGCATCATCGGTGTTCGTACAACCCATAGCACTTGCAATTTCAACAAATATATTTTTGAGAAAATCTTCGCCCCTGGAGTCAATACATTTATTTGTATTATCGACCATAAATGGAAATAGCTTTGATACACAAAGTGCTGCTGCGTGACCGTGTGCAATACCATAAAGGCTTGTCAGCTTATAACACATAGCATGACCTGCTGTTGTCTGGGTGATATTGATAGCTTTTCCTGCAATATTGGCAGCTTTCAGCATTTCAGCGTTTCCACTTTCTTCATTTGCAAGGTAAGCGTCCTTGTTTCTCATTATCATCTGAACAGCTGTCTTCGAATACTTCCTGCTTTCTTCTGTGGAATTGACAGACCAGAAGGATTCTATCGCATGGCAGAGTGCATCAAGCATGGTTGACTTCTTCTGATATTCAGGAAGTGTTTTTAGCACAGACGAATCCATCAGAACAACCGAAGGAATACAGCTTACATGAGTAACTGACTGTTTTTCTCCGCCATAGTAAATAACCGCATATCGTGTTGCCTCAGAGCCTGTACCGGCGGTTGTTGGAACAGCAAGAAGCAGAATGTCATTCGGAACTATCTTCTGATTCAGATAGTTTTCATGGCTATCCATATTTGAATAGAGCTTAATGCACTTTGCAACATCCATTGCACTGCCGCCTCCGACAGCTATTATCATCTCGCAGCTCTTCTCGTGAAACAGCTGTACCCCCTCAACGACTGATTCGTAAAGGGGATTTGGCTTGAAATTGCTGAAACGGGTAAGCTTAACATTCAATCTATCTTCAAGGATATCAAAATAATTCTTGATATTAAGAAACTTAAGCGACTCATCACATACAAGCATAATGCTTTTACAGCCTGAATCCTTTATGTATTTATCAAGCTCGGCATAATTATTTTCAGCCGAAATAATTCTTTGTTCTGACATATCAAACATCCTCCGGAATAAGTCTGATAATATCCTTGAACGGCATACAGATATCGTCACATTCCTTTGCTCTGTGATTTTTAAGGATCATTTTTGCCGCATTCTGCATTGCTGGGAAACCCGTTCTTGTGAGCTGGTTTGCGTAAATAATTATATTTACACCACGCTGTTTAAATTCTTCTTCCGTAACGGTATTGAATGAAGTCGGAACAACTACGACAGGTGTTGTCTTGTTCTTCTCTCTGTATTTTTCCACAAACTCAAAAATCTCTGACGGATCTTTCTTACGACTGTGTATCATAATTGCATCTGCACCGGCATCGGTAAAAGCAAATGCACGCTCAAGTGCATCATCCATTCCACGCTCAAGAATAAGGCTTTCTATTCTTGCACAGATCATAAAATCCTTTGTACGCTGTGCTTTTTTGCCTGCCTTGATTTTTTCGCAGAAATCAGGAATTGCAGCCTGGGTCTGCTGTACCTCTGTACCGAAAAGGCTGTTCTTTTTCAGCCCCGTCTTATCCTCAATGATAACCATTGAAACGCCCATTCTTTCAAGTGAACGGACAGTATATACGAAATGCTCGGTAAGTCCGCCTGTATCACCGTCAAAGATAATTGGCTTTGTCGTTACCTCGCAGATATCATCAATAGTGCGGAAACGGGATGTCATATCTACAAGTTCGATGTCGGGCTTGCCTTTTGCTGTGCTGTCGCAGAGGGAGCTTATCCACATAGCGTCAAACTGATGTGCACCACCATTTTCTTCAACGACAGTATTCTCAACGATAAGTCCTGTCAGACCACTGTGAGCTTCCATTGCAGTGATTGTGCCCTTCATAGCAAGTGCCTTTTTAAGCCTTCCCCTTCTTATATCAGGAGTAGAAAGCTCTGCTCTTGCACGCTTATCAAGCTCAGCATATTTTTCGTCTTTAGAATACGGATATTCAACGAGTCTGCCGCCATAGGATGCAAGAACTGATACAACTTCGTTACGGATGGGCTTCTGAATACCTGATACCCAGTCGTCACCGTGTACGACATAATCAGGATGGTACTTTTCAAGGTTTTCCTTATAGCTGAGTGTATTCTGCTCAACAACCTTATATACACCTGCAATATTTTGCAACATCGACTTACGTTCTTCAAATGGAAGAAGCGGAAAACGCTTGTATCCAATAACAGCCTCGTCCGAAAGAACACCAACAATAAGTTTACCAAGCTTTTTAGCTTTCTGAATAATAGCAATATGACCACTGTGGATTATGTCGGTTGAGAAGCACATATAAACTGTGCGATTCTCGATCTCTTTCAGCTTTTCTGAAACAACTGCAAGATCTTCGGGATTATCGATCTCGCTGCAGAGAAGGTTCTTGACATCAAGTGCTGAGATATTGGCAGCACCGTTCAGCTCATTCAGTGCATTCTCCGCATACACACCAGTATTACCTGTCTCACAGAACTCAGTGATTTTATTAAGCCAAACTTTCCAATCTGCTTTATTGAGCTTGTAGAGAGCCTGAGCCTCCATAGCGTCATTGAAAATATCAACACCGACATTCATAATCTTACCATCAACAACCTGAGCCTTAAAATCCTTTTCAGGCAGAGGAAGTGTTGAACTCACAGCCATACAGCTTGCTTCACTGTTGACAACCATATCAAATACTTCATTTTCAAATACAAGATCACCGTGCATAAGAATTATTTCATCATCAAGATACTCCCTTGCACAGTAAATGGAATATATATAGTTGGTCTTGTCATAGACCGGATTCTTCACAAACGTGAAGTGCAAGGGCAAATCAAGACTGTTGCAGTA
>CACYDE010000027.1 GCA_902773045.1 uncultured Ruminococcus sp.
AAAGCACCGCAGGAATACTGACGTATTTCAAGGTGTTTTTGTGTACTATGACGGAAAAAGATCAAGCAGATTCGGTGAAAAGTCGTTAGACGGTCTTTGTGCGGTGTTGCCTTAAAAGATTTTTTGAGAATTATTTTCGCAAGACAAGGAAATTCCTGCGGTTTATTTAGATACTCTGCCTAAAAAGCTGCTGCGCATTTTTAGCATTGCCTTAATTTATAGTAACGAAGAAAAATGGAGATAGGAGTTGAATATTTTGAAAAACAAAAGGAATGGGAAAATAGCTTGTATTTTTGCTGTTTTGTTATTGGTAAGTGTGGCTGTCGTTACGGCTTATCTGTGTTTTTTTAAAGTCGATAGCGGAACGAATCTTACAGGATATAAAATATCGGATGCTTCCGGATATATTGATGATGACTTGTATTCTGACATGGGTAACTTAAACCATATCGGAGTAGATGATGGAACAGAAATAGGTTTTTATGATAACGAAATAGCGTTTATCGTTAAGGACGGCGTTACGGAAAGGAATGTGGTTGACAGCGTAATAAAAGACTATAAGGTGAAAATCGTTGGGAAGAGTTCACTCACGGGAAGATATCTTATACGTTTTGATTCCGATATTTATACATACGATGATATACTCGGAATTGCAGAGAATTTAAAGAGTAACTCTCTCGTTGAAAATGCTTACCCAAACTATGTTATGCCTGTTGATGAGCTGTCCGGATATTACCCGAAAGGAAAGCAGTGGGAAGGTCAGTACGATGATGTACCAAGCGGCGGAAATTGGGGGATAGAAGCAATAAAAGCACCTCAGGCTTGGAACTACTATGATCTGATGTCTCCTGTTGATGTCGGTGTATTGGAGGCATATGGATTTCAAAGCGATCACAGCGATTTGAAAAATGTTGTAAAAAATGTCATATCTAAGGACAAAACGGATATTTATCTTTATCACGGTACTCATGTTGTGGGAATTATTGGAGCCGAGTTTGATAATGATATTGGTATAAACGGAGTTTGTCCAACCGCAGAGATTTCATATATTGATGCTTTGGGCGCAGAGCAAGAGAAGTTTTTAGAGATTGATTCCGATAAATATCAGGAGGCAGATAAATTACTAAAAAGTTATGGTGACTCGGGAATAACGAGCGGGTTTGGGTGGAGTAATGGATTGGAATACCTTATCGGAAAATGTGGATGTAAAGTGATAAATGCCTCTATGGGAGGTTACATTAACAGTATTCTTGCATCGATGAAACCAAGTGATACTTTTTATGATAAAGATGCTTCCGAAAAAGCACAGAATATCCTATTTTGTTATTCTTTACCATTGAAAGATACATTAAAAAATCTCTTGGAAAATGATAAAGAATTTCTAATTTGTCAAGCAGCAGGAAACAGCAGTGGTGTTGATTTTATAAAAGATGACACATCCCTTTTGGGATACAAAGTATATGAAGAAAGCGAGGACGGAAAAGTAAAGACATATAAAGCGGGAGAATGTGATGCAAAATACGCTTCGCCGTTAGCTATAATTGAAGATAAGGAATTAAGAAGCAGAATTATTGTTGTCGGCGCAATTAAAAATGAAGGTAATGGTGGCTATAGTATATGCAGTTACTCGTGCGGAGGAACCAGAGTTGATATTGTAGCGCCGGGGGACAATATTGAGAGTACGTATCATTTGTCTGCGGAAAGTGAAGCTGCAAGTGCCGCTGCAGATATTGCTGTGGATTCCGTGAATACCGAGGTGGGTGGTTATGCTTTAATGCCCGGAACATCTGTGTCCGCTCCTCACGTTTCCGGAGTTGCAGGAATGCTTTGTTCATTGAACCCGGATCTTGACGGTGCAGAGCTTAAAGATATTATAGTGAAATCCTCTTCCGAAAAGGTTAAGGGATATCCTCTTTTGGATGCAGAAGCGGCAGTAAAAGAACTTTTGAGCAACAGTCGATATAATGAACCATGCATGTATTATTACAGCGGTCAAATTGTGGATAATAACGGGTCTGCTCTAAAGGGAGTCAGCGTTACCGCTTATAAAAAGCTGAAAGACGGATCTGAAATATTGAATACAGTAACTGTTTCGGACGATAACGGAAGCTTTTCTTTCAGTGCGTTAGCCGGAGAAAATCGAATTGTTTTTGAAAAAAGCGGTTATGACAGCTTGGAAATCAGTGATTCGTTCGAAAAAACCGAAAGATACTTAATCAGTGAGCCTCATGTTATGCAGGAACAGCCGAGATATTCCTGGCACCTTGAACCCTCTATCGAAGCAGAGGACATTATCGTTTCCGATGATTCTAATGATAAATATCCTTTGTTGAATACCGAGCAAACCGAAAAGCCGTCTGATGTATATTCGATCATTCAAAGAGACGGACAGTATTCATTGATAGATTATGACGGAAAGCTTTATAATAATAAATTTTATACTTCATTTAGCATGGGAGATAATGGCGAAATAATTCTTAGCAGTTCCACTCCCGAGAATATTGACTCCGGGAATGATATTATCGTATCATACGATAAATCCGGTGGATGCAGGATAGATGAAGTATATGTCGGTGGAAGAGGTTCTGCCGGATGGGATTCGTTTTATTATGATTACAGTGATAAAGCTGTTCACGTTTCGGGTCCCGGAGATCCGAAAAACTATGGTCCATTTACAAAGGGTGTGAACATACCTATATGGGGAGAAGCGGTTAACAGAGCAGTTTTGTTAAATGAAAAGGGAGAATCCTTGTATGGGTGCTATTACAATGGCGATTTTACTGTTGAACCTCAATACAGCAGGGGAAAGATGAGCTTTTATAGTGATATGATAGCGTTCTTTGACGGAAACAAATGGGGATATTTTAACGGCAAAACCGGAGAACAAATAATAGATTTCTCATGCAACGGTGCTGCAAAGACATATCACTATATGAATTCCGATTTGCCGCCATATATGTATACCGAGGGGATACTTGCAGTGTATAACGATAGTGACTGCAAATATGTTGACGCTGCCGGAAATGAAATAATTCCAATAGGGGAGTTTGAAGAAGTACGACCGGTACATAAAGGTTTGGCATGGGTTAAACAGAACGGTAAATGGGGAATAATCAAGTTTACGGATGGGTATTCCGAAAATATCGAAGATAAATCATCTTCGGAAACAGCGAATACTGCCGAATCTCTTGTCAACAAAACTGTTCCCGAAATTGTTGAACTAATGGGCGGCGAATTTGAGCTTGGATATGCTTATTTGGGATGGTATACTCCGGGACAGGCTTATTTCTATAACGAAGAAGTATTTCCGGGAATGGCATTCGGGATCGAAAGCCAAGGTCCGCTTGCTAACTCGGGCGGTGAACAAGCGGTAAGTGATCACTATGATGAGATCGAGAATGCCTTAAAAAACGGAGAAATTGATCTCTGTTTAATAAGTGTTACGGCTAAAGGAAAAGTGAACGATTCGCTGACTGTCTCCGAAGGAATGAAATATAGTGATCTAACAAAGAACTATGGGGACTTTAACTGTAATATTGGAGGGGCAGTGGGGAATGTTACCTATCGTATACCAAATACAAACACTATTCTTACATTTGAACCCTCAGACGAGATGAGCAAAAATAATAATAATCTAAAGTATTACAACAGTACAACAGGTGAAAGTGTGGTTAAACATGCAGAGCTGCTTTACTACGATCCGAAATTACTTTTTGTAAATGTATTTCCGGCATCCAAAGAGTTAGCGTGATTGTGGTTTTGTGGAGAAAGGAGAATTAAAAT
>CACYDE010000028.1 GCA_902773045.1 uncultured Ruminococcus sp.
CCCATTGGCGCGTGCCCTTGGGGTACGCCAGTATGCCTTCGTCCTCCGCCTTGCTCTGCACTCACCGGCATCGTCTCCTTTTGTCCGCCTATTTATTTGGATTGCTATAGATTTATCTGCTGACATTTTTCTACAGCCAAAAAAGATTATTGCCTCAAAATAACCGACAGCCGCATCGGAGTACGCGGAATTCTTGACTTTTAAAAGATTTTTCGGCAGCTCCAAGTTTTTTGATCAAAATTTATGCATACTTTTTAACAAAAAATATTGATTGTCAACAGAAAATCTATTATAATTACATTAGATATCTTTATGATATCGTGTAATAGGACAAACAATAGAAATACATATCTATTTTTAAAATCAAGGGGGAATTGCAATGAATGACAAACCACAGATCAGGCGTTATTTTCGAAACGCCGCAGCGACAAGCATTATCCTTTCCGCTGCTATGATGTTATCCTCTTTTTCGGGACTGGGCGCAGTGACGACCGCCGCCGAAAACAGCGGAACATCGGATACGACCGAAGTTTCCGCCGCAGCCGATTACGGGCTGAGAGATAATATCCAGGAAGGAACAATGCTTCACTGCTTCGACTGGAAATACAACGATATAAAGGATGAACTTCCCAATATCGCACAGGCAGGTTTCTCGGCTGTTCAAACATCTCCCGCGCAGCCTGGCGGCGGTGTTGACACAAATATCTGGTATTGGCTTTATCAGCCGCTTGGCTTCTACATAGGGACAAACGATCTCGGAACAAAAGCAGAGCTTAAGGAGCTTTGTGACGAAGCCGAGAAATACGGAGTCAAGGTCATCATCGATGTTGTCGCAAACCACTTGGCAGGCGATCATACTTATATTGATAAGGAACTTCAAGACAGTAAATACTGGAGAAGCGGCGGTTCATGGTCCGGTCGTAAGAAAGCAATTTACGGCGATGTGGGAATGCCTGACATAAAATCGGAAGACCCCTTCGTTCAGTCTAAAGTGAAGGGCTACATTCAGGAACTGAAAAGCGTCGGAGTTAAAGGAATACGCTGGGATACCACAAAGCATATTCAGCTTGAAAGCGAAGACGGATGCAAATTCTGGGAAGAAGTTCTTGATCCCGATCTTTATCACTACGGAGAGATCCTCGGAAGTCCGGGCGCATCAAGCGACAGCGAAAACACAAGGCTGATGCAGGAATATACCGATCTGATGAGTATCACCGACGACGTTTACAGCAGAAATATTTTCGACGGCTTCAATTCCGGAAACGTTTCGGATTCTTCCGGATATTGGAGCGACAAATTATCCGGCGCTTCCAAACTGGTTTACTGGGGAGAAAGTCATGACACATGGTCAAACAACAAGGGTTACGGCTTCACTAACGAGGCAACTCAGAACGTAATCGACAGAACTTATGCAATCGTTGCGGCACGTTCAGACGCGACGGCTCTGTATTTTTCACGACCCGAATGTAAATATAAAGACAGCATTCTTGCAGGCGTTAAAGGAAGCGTTCACTTCGCCAGTCCGGAAGTTGCCGCAGTCAATCATTTCCATAACGCAATGGTCGGACAGACCGATTTTTACGCAAAGAACAAAACCGATAAAGTTGTTGCTGTCTGCCGTGAAAAAGGCGCGGTTGTCGCAGCACTGGTCGGAAGCAGCAAAACCGTCAGCGTTTCAAACGTCGGCAGTCCCACCGAGACGGGTACATATATCGACGAAATAACAGGAAACAGATGGACGGTAACATCTTCCACAATAAGCGGTACTCTCGGCGGATCGGGAATCGCAGTTCTTTTCAGAGAACAAGACTACACCGGCAGCATTTCGGCTGACAAGCCCTCGGGCAGCGCCTTTAATACGGATACGATGAATATAAAACTGACCGCAGGAACGGGGATCACGGAAGCATCATATTCCACTTCCGAGAACAGATCGGGCAGTTTCGTAAACGGAACCACAATAACGATCGGTGCAGATACCGCTGTCGGTGAGGCTGTAACAGTTACGCTTTCGGGAAAAAATTCAAAAGGCAATACGATAACAATAACATACGAATACAAGAAAATCGCGCCCGAGCCGATAAGGATCTACTTCGATAATTCCGACTACAACTGGTCTTCGATCTGCGCATACGTTTACAATAACAGCGGAACATCGAATATCGAAAACAAGGGTTGGCCGGGCGAGCAATTAACGGCTACAGATTCAAACGGATATTATTATCTCGAATTGGACAGCAGCTTCATGGGCAACGGAAGAGTTATCTTCTCGGATAAAAATAATGCATCCAACAGATATCCCGGCAACGGTGTTCCCGGAATGGAGATCTCGTCGGAAAAAATGCTTTTCCGAAAAGTTAACGATATTGTTTGTTGGGATAAATATGAACCCGATTTTTCTCCTGCGCAGGGCAGCGTTTCGGCGGAAGCCGACTCGACTTCCTTCGAGGGTACGCTTGATGTCACTCTCCATGCGGAAGACGTCACCAATCCTATATATATGACATCGGAAGGCGCTTACGGTTCCTTTGCGGAAGGCGACAAGATCACGATCGGTGCAGCAAGCACAGCAGGAAGCACGATCAAGGTCAACGTGAAGGCTGAAAAAAGCGACGGTATGATCGTATCACAAAGTTATTCATACAAAAAAACCGCAGCAGGCAACGTTATTTTCGCGGATCCCGACAGCGGAGTCTTCAGCAACACTCTCACGCTGACGATCAGTTCGAGTCAGGTCACCAACGGACATTTTTCAACTTCGGAAGGCGCGTCCGGAACATTTGAAAACGGAGATACGTTAACCATAGGACAAAAAACACCTCCCGGAAACGACGTTACGGTCACTCTGACAGGAACAAAAGCGAACGGAGCAAACGTTGAGGAAGTTTACACATATCAGAAGGCTTTGAAAATTTATCTTGACAAAACCAACATGAACTGGTCAGACTGCCTTGCGTATGTATACGATTCCCAAGGCAATGCAATATCCGGATGGCCGGGTGAAAAAATGGAAAAGAACTCCGAAACCGGATTGTATGAGTATTATGTTACGGGAAATTACGTTCAGGACGGATATTTAATATTTGATGAAAAGAAAGGCAGCAGCAACAGATACCCTGCAAGCGGGCAGGAAGGAATTGCTATCGGCGGCGTATCGAAAATATTGAAATATGACGGATCGAACTATTCCTGCGTTGATTTCTATACAAAAGTCGAAGCTGTCTCTCCGACATGCACGAAAGACGGTAATGTTGAATATTACAACGGCGCTGACGGAAAAATCTATAAGCTTGAAGATTATGCTTACACGGAAATTACGGATGACGAAATCGTTCTTCCGTCATCGGGTCACAAATACAATCCTCCCATCTGGACATGGACGCAGACCGGCAGCGGAGATTACACAGCATCGATAAAGATCGCCTGCCCGGTATGCGGAAAGATCATAACGCAAAAGGCGGACGTAACTTCTTCCGTTTCAGATGGAATAATTACTTACACCGCAACGGCTGTGGCGGACGGCGTTACTTATACTTCCCAAAAACAAAAATCAATAGGCTACACGGTCACTGTCATAGGAGGAAGGATCACAAATGGAGAAAAGCAATCCTACTCTTACGCGGACAGGGTTACTGTTCAAGCCGACGCGGAAAAAGACGGAAAATTATTCTCGGGATGGTACATCAATAATGCATTGCTGACAACAAAACTCAGTTATACATTCTTTGTAACCGATAATATCACTATCACCGCAAAATACGAAGGCACAGCCTCAAACGAGAATGATCCACAGCTGTCGGTTTCTGTCAGCCGAACAGACATTTCGCGCGGAAAGCAGAAGATCTCCGTCACAGCAAGCTGGGCTCTTCCCGAAGGCTGCACCGTTAAAGAAGCGGGTATTATCCGCAGGTATGATAACTCGGACGATCTGACTCTGGATAAAGTTGACGGACGTGACATAAAAAAGAATATGTCCACGCTCAAAAAGCCGAACGGTCAGTTCAAGTATAGTTTCACGGTAAGCTCATCGGCAAAAACAAAGACGGTATATGCAAGAACTTATGTTGTTTATACGGATAAAAACGGAAACACTCAGACAGCCTATTCGGAAGCTCAGTCAAGCAGTTATACTCCATAATCATTAAATAATTAACAAAAAATCCCTCTGCTCACATTAAAAACATGAACAGAGGGATTTTTTAAGGCAATACCGAACAAAGACCGCCTGACGGAACTATGGAACTGTTTATAAATAACTTTTCATTTCTGCTTGTCTAATTTGCCCTGAACTGCGTTAAATTTTCTTGAAATACGTTAGGGCTTGTTTTAAAAATCAATCAAACTTGTA
>CACYDE010000029.1 GCA_902773045.1 uncultured Ruminococcus sp.
GGTTTCCAAAGGCAGAGCCTTTGGGCGCTGACACAGCAAATCGGCGTAGAAAATAAACTGCCCTCAGCGAAATCAGACTAACTGAGATAAGTGAAAAAATAATAAATCATAAACAAATACAACTTTCCCAATCCAAGAACAAAGGCAAGAGCACAGCGAATTGCCGGTCAAAGAAAAAATAAGGTGAGTTTTTAATAGCACAACAGGTTAAGGCAACACCGCACAAAGACCGCCTGACGGCTTTGCACCGAATCTGCTTGATCTTTTTCCGCCATAGTACACAAAACTCCCTTGAAATACGCCCGAAGGAAGTGCCCTTGGGGTACGTCAGTATTCCTGCGGTAGTTTTATGCACTCTGACAAAAAAATCTGCTGCGCATCTTCGGCACAATCTCTGTGCGGTATTGCCTTAACTTTAGCATATATACCCCAAAAAGGCTGCGGATAAGGAGATATTTTTCCTTATCCGCAGCCGCTATTTTCCGTTTCTGTAAGAGTTCGGTGTCATGCCGTATTTGTTTTTGAAAGCGCGGTTAAAATACGAAATATTATTGAAGCCGCACTCAATGGCAATATTCAGGATAGATGTGTTTTCATTCAGAAGACGTTTTCCTGCTACAGCCAGCCGATGTTCGTTGATGTACTTGTTGGGGCTTATACCGGTATATTGTTTAAAAATATGCGCCATATAATATGTGCTGAGGCTGACGACCCGAGAAAGCTCGTCAAGCGTGATTTTTTCGCTGTAATGCTCGGTGATATAGTTTATGATCTCTTTGACCTGTTCGGATATTTTCTCACTGCGGTTCTCTCGTTTTAATGTTATGCAGAGGTCGTTTGAGTAAAAATATTGTATAAATTCGAGAAATGCGATTTTAACTTTCAGTTCATATCCGGAATTTTTTTCGATGTGATTTGAAACTGCGCTGTCAAGAAAAACTCTGAGGTGCTGATTGTGTTTATTGTCGGATTTTATGTGCAGCGGAAAATATATCTCGTTATTGAAAAGCGGAGCGATGTATTTGACGGAACATACATCAAGATGATTGCTGTCAACCATTTTTCTTGAAAAAAGAATTACTTTCCCGGAAAAAACATTGTCATTATACTGTTCGAATGCGTGAAGAGAGTTCGGCGGGATGATAAGAATATCTCCGCTGTTGACAATATATTCGCCCGTGTCGACAATATAGCGTGCCGTACCTTCGTAAGCATAAACGATTTCCAATTCATCGTGCCAGTGCATCGGAAAGCTTTTTAAAAACAACGGCATATATGTTCCGTAAATGTCATAGGGGAGAGAAGGCGTTCCGTGTTTGTTTATTTCCCTGTTTGTTGTTTTATCGTAGTTCAGAATCATCATGTTTTCTCCAAAAAGCAAAATTGTGTTATTTTTTAGCCGATTTGTGGTAGAATTGTCCGATAAATTCTATTATAATATTAATATGATAAATTTACAAGATGTTTTTTATTTTTGTAGAAAATATCCCGAAAGATCAAACGAAAAATGCTGCTTTCGGATCGTTTCGCAAGTTTACGAAATATAAGATTATAAAATGAATGATTTTTTAAACTGTATCAACAAGCAATTTTCAATTTTACCATTAAAAAATAGGAGGAAGAAAAATGAATTTAGCTGCGGTTTATCACATATCCGCTGATAATTACTGTTATCCGCTCAACGAAAATGAACTTGTCATCAAGCTGAGGACCGATTTTGACGTTGAAAAGATCGAACTGGTCTGGGGTGACCCTTTTGAGTGGGGGCTTTTCGGCAGCGGCGGATCATGGAACGGCGAACATGTTGAAATGACAAATACTCTTGATCTTCAATGTCATAAAATATGGCAGTCCGTTGTTTCGCCAAAATACAAAAGGTGCCGTTACTATTTTATTCTCCACAGCAAAAATGAAACATTTTATATGTTTGAGGACGGGTTTAAAAATCCGGAAGAATTTGAAAGCTATAAGGGAAGACGCCAGGATTTCTTTTTTCCGTGGATCAATGGCTCCGACATTGTTAACCCTGCGGATTGGGTCAATGAAACGGTATGGTATCAGGTTTTTCCCGACAGATTCTGTAATAGCGGAAAAAACAGAGGGATAAAGTATCATAACTGGTCGGCTCCCGATAAAAAAGCCAGCAACGCGTATCTCTGCGGAGGCGATCTGAAAGGCGTCGAAAGCAAGCTTGACTATCTGAAAGAGTTGGGAATAACGGGAATATATTTTACCCCGATAAATAAAAGCCCGTCCAATCATAAATACAACACTTCCGACTACATGAAAATAGACCCTTCCTTCGGTGAAGAGGAGGATCTTAAAAACCTCGTCAATGAAGCTCATAAGCGCGGCATAAGAGTTATGCTTGACGGAGTTTTTAATCATTGCGGTTCCGATTTTGCCCCATGGCAGGACGTCGTGAAGAAGGGGAAAGAATCCCGTTTTTTTGATTGGTTTATGGTGAATAAATATCCCTTTTCCAAAATAGCCGGAAAGAGCCGAAGAGGAGAGTATTACTCTTTCGCATTTGTGGACGATATGCCCAAACTGAACACTAATAATCCCGAAGTCGTAAACTACTTCAAAAAGGTTTGCACTCACTGGGTGAAAAATTATGATATCGACGCGATAAGACTTGACGTTTCGGACGAGGTTTCCCACAGCTTTAACAAGCAGCTCAGAAAAACCCTTTTCGATCTGAAACCTGATTTCTTTATATGCGGTGAAACATGGCACAACTCGATCGCATGGCTTCGCGGAGATGAATTCGATTCGATAATGAATTATTCTCTTCAGGAAATTATAGACAGCTTCTGGCACAATGAAAATATGACTGCGAAGGATTTTGAACATCAGATAGGCTTCTGCTGCGATCAGTACATGATACAAACGAATAACGTAATGTTCAATCTTCTTGATTCTCACGATACCATGCGGCTTATGACTCGAAGCGGAAATAACGAGGATATTTTCTATCAGGAGCTTTGCACGCTTTTTACGCTTAACGGTACGGTCTGTATTTACTACGGAACGGAGGTCGGACTTGAAGGAGGTTACGATCCCGACTGCAGAAGATGTATGCCGTGGAGGCAAATTGAAAAAGGTCAGTACGACCGACGACTTGAAACGATGAAGAATATCATAGCCATGAGAAAGAACAACCGTGAACTGCGCTGCGGTGAGATCAGATTTGTAGACAGCGGGGACGATAAGGTCCTTATATATGAAAAATACAGTGAGAAGAAAACGTTCAGGATCATTCTCAACAACTCTTCAAAGGACTTTAAGATCGGTTCGCAGATGAAAAAGACAGTCTTTCAGAGAAAGTTTGAGAACGGTTATCTTGGCGTTCACGGCTGTCTTGTGGGAGAGGTCTGACGTGAAGATCAAAGGTGTTATTTTTGACGCGGACGGAACTCTTCTTGATTCGATGAAATTCTGGGACGAATCGGTCTTGCGATTGATCCGTTCAATGGGCATTGCCCCCGATGACAGACTTACGGAAATTTTGACCCCGATGAGCATGGAAGAAGGAGCAAAGTTTCTGAAAAAGGAATATGATCTTCCCGTCTCCGAGAATGAAATAATTGATCGTGAGAATAAGTTTATAGAGAAATTTTATTCTCGGGAGGTAACTCTTCGCAGTGGGGCAGTTGAATTTCTGAACTGTCTGAAAGAGAAAAATATTCCTATGACCGTGGCGAGTGCAACCGATCGTTATCTTATTGAAATGGCATTGAAGCGGCTTGAAATTTTTGATTATTTCCGGGCGGTGATCTCATGTACAGATATAGGCGAAGGGAAAACATCACCTGAAATATTTTACTCGGCATGTGAAATAATGGATACTCTTCCCGGAGAAACTCTTGTTGCGGAAGATTCATTGATCGCGATCAAAACGGCAAAAAAAGCAGGTTTTATCACGATGGGCGTTTATGATGAATCTCAGAAACGGAATAGGGAGGATATAGTGAAGATCAGTGATCTTTTCGTTGAGAAAGGCTTTGACATTAACATTCTTTTAACTTCATGCTAAGGAACTGTTTATAAATAACTTTTAATTTCTGCTTGTCTAATTTGCCCTGAACTGCGTTAAATTTTCTTGAAATACGTTAGGGCTTGTTTTAAAAATCAATCAAACTTGTATTATTTCAACAAAATCATAATAGAACCAATGTAAACAAAAGCGAGAAACGAAGA
>CACYDE010000030.1 GCA_902773045.1 uncultured Ruminococcus sp.
CCACCCGTAGGGCTCTTTTTCCGTCTCCAGCTCATTGGTATATTCTCCCAGGAAACCGGAAAGGAAGAGGACATTTGCCGTCCGCTGGTTTGCGGGCATATCTCCGATATAATCATGGCGGGTCTCGAAGATCGCCGAAGTCAGGGAGGAAATATTTTCTCCCTCGTCCCAGAGGATGCGGTCGTTCACCTTGACCTGCCGGATTTCCTGCTGCGCGGTATACTCCGCGTGAAAGCGTCCTCTCCGGAAAGGGCTTGCCAGTACGGCCCGCGTGGTAAGCGTCACCACACCGTCGTCTTCGGCAAATGTCACCTTGCTGACAGCATGTACACTGTCAACCACACCGCCGTCTATTGTCATGTTCTTTCCATCCACGGCAACTTCGCCATAGATCCAGTCTCCGTAAATAATATCGCCCACCACGTACATGCGGATAAAGATCACACCGAAGATTAAGACTGCCGCAACAGCCAGACTTCCAAGCACTACTTTTATATTTTTCTTTCGATTCTTTTTAAGAAAATCCAGCTCCGCCTTCTCCTCCGGATCCACTGCCTTCTCTTCCGGCAGGTCTCCCCGCATGGAGGAAAGTACTCCGCTGCATTTTTCACAGTGGCTGGTGTGATCCTCGATGATCTTATTGGTAACGTCGGAGGTCAGTCCGTCGATATAGGAAGGCATCAGATCCTGCACGACTTCACAGGGAATATTTTTCATCCGTCATTCACTTCCTTTCTTGAGCTTCTCTTTGCCTCTGTAGAAGGTCACTCTGGCCCAGTTCTCCGTTTTACCGGACACTTCGGCGATTTCCTTAAAGGAAAGCCCGCCGAAAGCGCGAAGGTACATCACTTCCCGGTAAGGCTCGGGGAGACCGTGCAGTCTGCGGATCAATCCAATTTTTTCCATAGACTGCAGCGCTGTTTCCTCGGAGGATTCAGTGATTAAGTTCGTATTTTGCTCCGCGTCCGTGAGAGGTGCTGTCTCTTTGTGTTTCCTTCTCCAGGTAAAGAGCACGTTTTTTGCAATTCCGCACAGCCATGTGGTGATCTTCGCGCTCCCGTCGTAACGGGTGCTGCTCCGGATTGCCTGATAAAATGTTTCCTGCGTCAATTCTTCCGCCAGGTCCGCGTCCTGCGTCAGTGACAGCAGATATTTGTAGACAGTCCGCGCGTACTGCCTGTAGATTTCATCCATCGTCTGCATCCGGCCACCTCCTTTCTGCTGTGTTTCTATATGTGAATGCGTTTTGTACCGATTTCGTTACAAAATAGGATCGAATTTTTCTTTGTGACATTTTTGCGGATTCCGCATTTTTATTCATTTCAACGTTCGAATCCTTGCTGCCCGTTTTTCAGGGCATGTTCTCTTCTTCTGCATAAAATTCGTTCATAAACCTTTTTATCAAGAACGTACAAAAATAAGGAAAGGTATAAATACCGGCATCATGTCCGATGTTGTTATATGACAGCTTAAAACCATAGGAGATGTCAGGATATCGGTCAGACTTGATCAGTGTACTCAACGATTTGGCTTTACCGCTTCTCGCTTTGACTTCCAACGGAATAAGAGATGATGCGGAGCGAATAAAGAAGTCTTCCTCAAGAGTGGAATTATCCCGTCGGTAGTAATACAGTTTATAACCTTGTTTAACCAGTGCCTCACCGATCATATTTTCATACAATGCACCTTTATAGACGCCCAGGTTTTTATTAGCCCGGAGATCCTCCTGTGATTCGTCGTCGAGCATAGAGACCAGAAGTCCCGTGTCTGCAAAATACAATTTGAAAATATCCGGATCATAATTGCCTCCGAGCGGGAGTTCCGGAAATTCCATACAATAACAGACATTAATCATCCCCGCATCGGCAAGCCATTCCGCGCAGCCCCGATAATCACGGAATCTCGCTCCCGGTGCGACCTTGGAAATCTGAAACTTTTTATTTTCTCGCGCAAGCTGCGGGGCGATCCTGTTAAAGACATTGATGATTCTTGTTTGATCAACCCCCTCCGCATATTTGCGGATATCCTCTCTGTAGTCGGAAATCAGCTGCCTCTGGATATCGAGCGAACCCTCAAATGTATTTTTTTGAATATATTCCTTAACAACTGCCGGCATACCTCCTAGAATGCTGAAATCAAGGAACAGTGAATGGTAAACACTCATTTCCAATTCACCGAAGGGTTTCAGATTCTGCATATGAGAGAGTATATCCGTAATGTTGTTCTCTCCGTAACCTTTAGCCCACAGAAACTCCTCAAAATCCATCGAGTACATATTGTAATCTTTTTTATACCCGACACTGTTGCTTTCAATTTTTTTGTAGTTTACGCCGAGCATGGAACCGCTGCAAATCACATCGAACTGTCCGTCAATGGCGAAAAATTTGAGTGACGTGGCTATTTCCGGAAAAGCAGTGATCTCATCAAAGAAGATCAGCGTCTTTCCGGGAATAAACCGTTTCGACGGATCGATCAGCGAGATATTCTTAATAATACTTGACGCTTCATATCCGTCTGATATGATCCCCTTATATTTTTCGTCTCTGACAAAATTTATCTCTATGATGCTTTCATAGTGTTCCGCTGCGAAATGGAGGACAGATTCTGTTTTTCCAACCTGTCTGCATCCTTTAATAATCAGAGGTTTTCTGTCCTGAGTTTCTTTCCACTCGGAAAGAAACTTGTCTATTTTTCTTTTCAGATACACTTGATTTTCCTCCCAAATATGATTTGAACATATTATGCACATTTTCATAGCGAATATCAATATATATTTCACATAATCAGTGCGAATATTTTGCATTTCTCCACATTATCACTTCAATGTTATCTTATTACCTGCTTTGAAAATTTCTTTGTAACATTTCCACATTCGGAAAAATCAGGAAATATCTACTGATCGGAAAAACAGAACAAAAACAATATAGGCTATGTTGAAAAACTATTTTATAATAGAATGCAGAAGGCAAAAAAACCACCCCTGTACGCAGAAGGGAAAACTCATGTTTCTTTATCATACAGACATCGTATATCCAAAAACCAAAAAAGAGCTGGCTGTCTATAAAAACTGCTATCTGCTGGAAAAAGACGGAGCAGTGGAAGGGATCTATCCTGTGATCCCCGAGCACTACCGCGG
>CACYDE010000031.1 GCA_902773045.1 uncultured Ruminococcus sp.
CGTTAGTATTCCTGCAAAAATTTGCCTTGTTCAGAACAAATTATCCTAAGCATAAATTGAAAATTTATTTCTTCACAGTTCCTTAGCTTTTAATCATAAAATCTTTGAAAGATCTTCGAGTATGATTTTAACATTTTTTATATACTCTATCGGAATGAAAAAAACATAGAAAATATTGACATATCGTGAAGGTGATGATAAGATATTATTGTAAATATTTATTAAAAACGATGGATCAAAAACTTTTATGCATCACTATAGTTTTTTGTTCAACGTAATAACAATAGTATACATTATATTTTACAGGGAGGTCAATTTATGATTTTCACAAGAGGAATGCGAGATAAGATCGCAAAATATGCTGACCCGTCAGGTGAGATAGTTGTAGAAATGTCGATCAATGGCAAATCGGTATACGACTTTTGCTGTTTCGGAGTTGATTCATCCGAAAAACTTTCCGATGAAAGATACATGATCTTTTATAACCAGACATCTTCGCCGCAAGGAGAGATCAGATATCACGCCGGCAGCAATTCCGCTTCTTTCACGATACGCCTCGCAAGCCTGCCGCAAATTATCGACAAATTGGTGTTCACCGCAAGTATTGACGGAAGCGGAATTATGGGAGATATAGCGCAGCATAAATTAAGTATTTCTCAAAACGGAACAGAAAAAATCACTATCGACCTTAAAGGCAGTGATTTCAAACAAGAAAAAGCGATTATTTCCGCAGAGATCTATCGTAAGGGTGAATGGCGAATAAATGCGATCGCAAGCGGATTTAACGGAGGTCTGCCTGTTTTGCTGAGAAAATACGGCGGAGAAGAGTATGCTCCGTCAGCGCCTCAGCCGATACCTGCACCGCCGATACCGACGCCCTCGAACCGAATGACGCCTCCGCCGATACCGACACCTTCGAACAGAATGACGCCTCCGCCGATACCGACACCTTCGAACCGAATGACGCCTCCGCCGATACCGACGCCCTCGAACCGAATGACGTCTCCGTCGATACCGACGCCCTCGAACCGAATGACGCCTCCGCCGATACCGACACCCTCGAACCGAATGACGCCTCCGCCGATACCGACGCCCTCGAACCGAATGACGCCTCCGCCGATACCGACACCTTCGAACAGAATGACGCCTCCGCCGATACCGCAAATGCGAGTAAATACTCAGCCGAATTTCACAAATCAAGTCCCAAGCGCTCACGGGGGAGTAGTTCTCCGTAAAAACGAGGAAGAGCTGGCACAGGAGCTTATGGGCAAGATCAGCTTGTCAAAGGATAAAGTGAATCTTGAAAAACACGTTGTCAACCTTACAAAGTGTGTGGTAGATCTCAGTAAGAAAAGCGGTGTCGATCTTGGTTCGACAAGAGCAAAGGTCGTTGTTGTATTGGACTACAGCGGTTCAATGAGTTCGCTTTATTCGAACGGAACAGTTCAGCGTACAATAAACAGACTTGTACCGGTGGGCTTGACTTTTGATGATAACGGCACTATTGATGTGTTTTTGTTCAGTAATTCATACATGAAGCTGGATGACCTTAATATTTCGAATTACGAACATTACGTAAACAGCGTCGTTCACAGCGCTCCGATGTCTATGGGAGGAACGAATTATGCTCCCGTGCTCAGAGCGATCATTATCGGTGATACAAAGCAGAGCGGATTCCTTTTCATGAAAACGGAATATACGCCTCCGATAGTTGATAACGGCGATCCGACATTTATCCTCTTTATCACTGACGGAGAAAACTTTGATGCCAATGATACCGATAGAATAATCAAACAAGCGTCGCCTATGAACGTATTTATTCAGTTCATAGGAATCGGTAATGAGCGATTCCAGTATCTGCAAAAGCTTGATGATCTTCCGGGGCGTGTGCGTGATAACACAGGTTTTTCAAAGATGCAGTCACTTGACAATGCTTCGGATCAAGAGCTTTATACAAATGTGCTGGATCAGTTTTCAAAGTGGCTCAAGGGTCTGCAGTAATAAATGATGTTTTGCGGCGGGTTTTCTCGTTCTTTCCTGCGAGAAATTTTCCGAATGTGTGATATTCCTTGATAACACCAAATGCTCCTTCGAATTTTATCGATCTGTTTTGAATTGGCTGTGAGGGCTTTTCCTTTAAGCGGTTCAGCGTGCTTTACACTTCGAATCGGCAGGTTCGGTTTCCTTGCGACAAAGCGTCTCGATGCAAGGCTTATACTTTTTATAGCAGACGACATAATAAATTTCTCTTAAAGAGATGATTCCGAAGGGGTGCAGGGGGCGACCGGAAAGCCCCCTGCATTCTGTCAAAAACTAAAGAAAAGGGAAATATTTAATGTCGTTGACTATAAAACTTAAAATGAAGTAATACCGATGTGGCTGCCGGGATAAGTCTCGGCAGCCTGAACAAATCTGATTTTTCTTGAACTATATGATTTTTAAGGCAGCACCGCACAGAGATTGTGCCGAAGATGCGCAGTAGATTTTTTCGGCAGAGTGCATAAAAACGGCGCAGGAATACTGCCGTATTTCAAGGCATTTTTGTGTACTATGACGGAAAAAGATCAAGCAGATTCGGTGCGAAGTCGTTAAACGGTCTTTGTGCGGTGTTGCCTTAAATCACTATCTACAACTTAAGAGAATATGAAGTTTGAATGCAGGAGTTCGGGGGTGCGGTCTGCCGGTCGGTGAGCACCGACAAGC
>CACYDE010000032.1 GCA_902773045.1 uncultured Ruminococcus sp.
AATACGTGAAGACAGTCTTTTTGTTACAAAACTTTCCGAATCCGACCGTTTTTAAATACGTGAAGATAGTCTTTTTGTTACAGTGGTTTCTGCACCCGACCGCAGGAACAATGTTTACGGTGAGTTTTGTGTCTGATGTTTTGAATCTTTTTTATCTCGAATTCTATACGACTGCAAAATGTATTCTTAAGGCAATACCGCACAGAGATTGCCTTAAGCTTTTAGGGTGTGTTGACACTACGGGAATGTGCGGATTTTCGAGCTGAATTTCTGCTCACACAAGGAAAAAAATTGCAGGCGGGCTGTCCGCCAGATAAGATTTTTCGACGCAGTATGAGCAAAATTATGCCAAAAAGATGTGCGTTAACGTTAGTGTCAACACATCCTAATCTTCAAGAAAATTTCTGTCGTTCTGAACGGAGAGGATTTCCTCCGCACGTTTAATTACGGCTTTCCTCAGACTTAAAGGTTCAACTATATAACATTTGTCGGCGAACATCATCAGCCATTGTGCCAGTCCGTCGCTGTTGTAACCCTTTGTTTTTATTCGGAACTTAGTTTGTCCGATATTCATGTAGAAAGCCGATTCGCCGAATTTATCGATTATCATTTCAATGATATCATTGCTGCAAATAAGGTCGATCGTTTCGTATGTTCCCGAATACATTCTGAACGTTCGGCTGATATAATCCCCTGCGTCAAAATTACCTTTATATTCGCTTACTTCTTCGAAAGAACGTGACGGTTCATCGATCATGGTTACATGTTCCATTCGATCAATACGATAGTGAGAGAGTGAGTCGTATTTGTCGTAATTTCCGATAAGGTAATATTTATCCTCGCTCCAGATCAAGGCGTACGGACTGACCGTGTGGCGTTTTGAAAAGACCCGTTTGATTTTATTATTTACTATTTTCTTTCGATAATAATCAAAAGTAATTTTTTTCTTTTTAAAAATTGCGGTATGTATCGTATCTATAATATATAAAATGTGTTCATTTGTGAATTTGATGCGATTGTCAAAGTAGGTCTGAGATTTAAATTGATCGGACTGATAAATGCTCAGTCCGGCCATAAGCTTTCTTGAAAGTTCCTTTGTTTTGTTTTGAGTAATAAAGCTTGAACCGAAAACCGCGTCATTTAACATTCTGATCTCGGCAACTTCAAACTTTCTTTCCGCCAGGCAATAGCCGTCACGTTTTGTTTTTTCGATGATATAACCACATTCGCAAAGCGTTTCGATATCTCTGTAGACCGATTTTCTTTCGCACTGTATTCCGTAATCTTTGCCGAGAAATTCAATTATATCTTTAGTTGTTATCGAGTGCCGGTCGTCACTGTATTTGGTCAGTATATCAAGGATACAAAAAATTTTCTTTTTGCTGCTTTTAACTTCTTTTTCGGGCATACCGGATCCAGCTCCTCCCAAAGTCCCCTTACGCCCTCTCCTCCTTGAGTAACAATGTCATCAGCTAAAGAAATAAATATCCCATTAATTCTATATTGTTTTTGGAATTAACCGAGAAAACGTAAACGTTTTCTTGTTAAGTTGAGGACATTGACCTGAGCAAGAGGGGGTTGGGGTGATGGTGACATAGTGAAAGCGGTAATATAAAAAACAAAATCGTAAGTTATTTAAATTAATAAATATCTGCGTAAAATTACCAAAACATTCACCTTGATAGTATTATACAGCCATAGAATTTATATTTCAATATAAATGTCAATTATTTGTGGATTTTTTTAGTATCATTTCCGCGCATTTTACTCCGTCTACCGCGGCGGAGACAATTCCTCCCGCATATCCTGCGCCCTCTCCGCACGGATAAACCCCTTTCATACTCACCGATTCGAGATTATCCTCACGAATTATTCTCACAGGACTGCTGCTTCTTGTTTCCGCTCCTGTCACAACAGCGTCATGATCGGCAAATCCTTTAAGCCTGCCGTTTAAAAGAGGGATAGCTTCACGAAGACTTTCGCAAACAAAGCCCGGCAGATAATCTTCGATCTTTGCAAAATTATATCCCGGTTCATAACTGGGAACTACCGCGCCTATTCTCGTTGAATTTCGTCGTGCGATCAGATCTCCGACCCTTTGAACGGGCGCCATATAGTTTTCTCCGCCGGAAAGAAAAGCCGCTTTTTCGATTTTTCTCTGAAATTCAACTCCGGCAAGAGGGTGATCGCTGCCGTAGTCGTTTGGATTTACGCCCACAAGAAGCGCGCTGTTGGCATTGTTTCTGTCTCTCTTGAATTCGCTCATACCGTTTGTTACGACTGTGTTTTCTTCACTTGCAGCAGCAACGACCGATCCTCCCGGGCACATACAGAACGTGTAAACTCCTCTTCCGTTTTTAAGGTGAACGTTAAGCTTATAGTCTGCCGCTCCCAGGTTTTTATTGTCAAAGAATTTTCCGTACTGAGCCTTGTTTATATTTTCCTGAAGATGTTCGATCCTAACGCCGACCGAAAAAGGCTTTTGGGTCATCATAAATCCGCTGTCACAGAGCATTTTGAAAGTATCTCTTGCGCTGTGACCCAAAGCCAGAACAACGTTGTCCGTTTCTATATTTTCGGTTCTGCCGTCAGCTGATCGTATCACAGCGCCGGTGACTGCGCTGTCTTTCGACTTTAAAGAGATCAGTTTTGTTTCAAAGCGGACGTCGCCTCCCAGATCGATTATTTCTTGTCTTATATTTTTCACGGTGGTTTTTAGTTTGTCCGTTCCTATGTGCGGTTTTGCGTTGAAGAGTATTTCCTCGGGCGCGCCGTGTTTGACAAACTCGGTCAGGATCATTCTTGAACGTATATCTTTTGTCCCCGTGTTAAGTTTACCGTCGGAAAAAGTTCCGGCGCCGCCTTCTCCGAACTGAACGTTGCTTTCTGTTCTCAGCTTTCCGCCCGACCAGAATTCGTTCACATCTTTAGTCCTTTCGTCAACATTTTTTCCCCTCTCGATAAGAATGGGACATTGACCCGCCCTGGCAAGTATCAAAGCGCAGAAAAGACCTGCAGGACCCGCTCCGACGATCACGGGTCTTTTTTCAAGGATCTTACATTTCGGCAGTTCATACCTGTATTCTTTACTGACGGATACTTTTTCCGATCTGCATCTTCTCAATACGGAATTTTCACTGACTGTCAGTTCAACGTCGACAGAAGCGATGAACTGAACGTTGTCCTTATGGCGTGCGTCGATACTTCTTCGGAAAAACTTTACCGATTTTATTTTATCCTTTTCAATATTTATATATTTCGCCGTCAAAGACTTCAATTTCTCTTCGTTGTAGTCAAGCGGCAGCTTAATGTCGTTTACTCTTAGCATATCCTACCTCTTTTTTCTGTACGGATCGGCACAATCGTTTCCGCTTATTATTCCGCTTGCGAAGGCGAAATGAAGGTTATAGCCGCCGCATAATCCGTCGACGTCCAGAGCCTCGCCGATTATATAGAGATTTTTATATTTTTTTGACTGCATATTCTTTCCGATCTCTTCAAGCGATATTCCTCCTGCTGTTACCTGAGCGGAGTTTATCCCCGACGGTGAGCTTGGAATAAATCCGAGCGACTTTACTCCTTGTGACAGAATTTCTGTCTCACCGTCGTCAAGCGATGCGATCGGTCTGTCGGAAGGGGTAATGTTGTGCTTCTTCAATAAATACATTCCCGCTTTTTTATTTATGATTCCCGTGAAAAGTTCGGAAACGGGGAGATCGGGAAGAAGCTTGATCTTTCTTTTGAGAAGCTTTTCGACTTCCCGGATATCATGATCCGGCATGAGATCTGCATTTATGGATATATGTTTATATTTCCTGCCGTCTATCTCACCTTTGGCAAAAAATTCGTTGACGGCTCGTGAAAGCTGAAAAACGCATATCCCCGAAATGTTCTTTTCGTTTAGCTGAAGTTCGCCCTGTTCTGTGAGCAGAACCGCTCCGTCCGCTTCGAGTGAAACAGACGCCGAAACACGAACGCCTTTCATCATCGGAAGATCTTTGTCGGAACACAGAACAGGAGCAAGACTCGGGAAAAGCGAAGTGCATTTCAGTCCGAGCATATCGGCGAACAGATATGAAGATCCGCTGCTTCCAAGGTTTGGCTGAACCTTGCCTCCCGATGCCAGAATTACTTTTTCCGAAAGAAATGTTTTGTTTTTTGAGTGAAGCCTGAATTTTCCTTTTTCCGGTTTTATGGAAGTAATTTCCGTTTCACAGAAAATATCCGCTCCGTAATTTTTCAGATTAAGAAGAAGTATATCAAGAACCGACGAAGCCTGACCCGAATAAGGGTAGACTCTTCCGAATGGATCGGCTTTGCAGAGAAGACCGATAGAATTCCAAAATGATATTATTTTGTCGGGGCTGTATTTGGAAAGAATCGAGCCGAGAAAATCTCGCGAAGCTTTGTTGTAGAAATCAACGGACATATTTTCGTTGGTCATATTGCATTTACCGTTGCCTGTTGCGAGCAGTTTTTTTCCGACTTTAAACTCCTTCTCAACAACGGCAATTCTTGCGTCTGACTTTCCGTAAAGCTTTTTTGCACAGCAAACGGCGGCTACAAGACCTGCTGCGCCGCCGCCGATTATTATTATATCATACTCATAAAAATCACTGTTCATAGAGTCCTACCGCCTTATCAAAACATAGATACAAGAAACGGAATACCGTAGGAGATAAAGCACATGATTATCGTTGCGAGAATTATACCGCCGAGAATAGCGATACTTGCGTCCTTTTTCTTGAAGTGGAAAAGCGCTGCGACAAGCGCGCCTGTCCATGCGCCGGTTCCGGGGAGAGGGATCCCGACGAAGAGAAGAAGACCCCATTTTTTGTACTTCATAATTTTTTCCGCGCCTTTTTCCGCCTTTTCCTCGAGTTTATTTATCATTTTTACAAGCTTTGTATTTTTCAGAAGCTCAAATATTTTTTCGATAAAAAACAATATAAACGGTATCGGAAGAATGTTTCCCACAATACAGATCGGGATCGCCCTCCACATATCTATTCCGAGAAATGACGCCGCAAGCAGTCCGCCGCGAAGTTCAAGTATCGGAAAAAGTGAAATGATAAAAACAATAAGCTCTTTCGGGGCGCCGCCCATTGCGTCGATTATGCTTTGTACTAAATCGTTCAAAATAAAGCCCTCCATAAAATAAAAAACATATACCTGTTTATTATATATTAACTTAATACTATTGACAATACTTAATTTTCGATTTATCATTATTTTTGTCAAATGTTTCAGTTAAGTAAAAAGACCCGGAAAGGAATATGTTAAAAATGAAGAAGCGAATATTGCTTGTTATCACAATAATAATAACTTCTGTGATTTTTCTTCATTCGTCTATGTCGGCAGCGGAATCGACCGTTGAAAGTGACGCAGCTTACGGCATTCTTGACGGTATGACGTCATTTTTCGGACTTCCTAATTTTTTAACTGGGATAACAATAAGAAAAGCGGCTCACTTCATGGAATTTGCGGTTTTTGGCTTTTTCCTTTCTTCAACTGTGCATTCATATGCGGCAGGTTTTAAAAATCAGATTTTTAAAATACTGTTCTTTTTGCTTGCAGTTCCCGTTACAGATGAATTTATTCAGTATTTTTCCGAAGGCCGAAGCGCTCAGGTCAGTGATGTTCTGATCGATTTCAGCGGCGGGCTGTGCGGTTTTTTTGCTCTTGGGGTCTTTCTTTCGATTGTGACTTGGATTAACAACAGAAAACGGGCGGATGGAAAGAGCAATTGATATTTTATTCCGGATCAATACGATGGGTTTCATAAAAATATCTTTTTTAGAAAAAAATATTGATTAAATTGAAAAACAGTGATAAAATTATAAGGATGTCGGTCGGAAAATGTATCATTTCTAAAAATAAGGAACTGTCAGAAAATAAGCTGTATGCTTCGAATATATAAACAGCGACTCACAGATCGATAAACAGGGTCACAAATAGACATAACATAATATAATCGACGTTCTCTGCAACGTTTTCAGGAGGATTTAATATGAAGAATTCAGAAAAGACGATGGAAAAAATTGTAGCTCTCTGTAAAAACCGGGGATTTGTATATCCGGGAAGCGAGATCTATGGAGGACTGGCAAACACTTGGGATTACGGTCCGCTGGGAATGCAGCTCAAAAACAATATTAAAAGCGCATGGCTCAAAAAGTTTGTTCAGGAGAACAAGTATAACGTAGGACTCGATTCCGCGATCCTCATGAATCCGCAGACATGGGTCGCTTCCGGTCATTTGGGAGGATTCTCCGATCCTCTTATGGACTGCCGCGAATGCAAAACACGTCACCGCGCAGACAACCTCATTGAGGATTTTGACGGCACAAGCGTTGCAGGCTGGACCAATCAGCAGATGACCGACTACATCAGAGAGAAGAATATCGTTTGCCCGAACTGCGGAAAGTCAAACTTTACAGATATCAGACAATTCAACCTTATGTTCAAAACATTCCAGGGCGTGACCGAGGATACTAAAAACGAGCTTTACCTTCGTCCCGAAACTGCTCAGGGTATTTTCGTTAACTTCGCTAATATCCAGAGAACAACGAGAAAAAAGGTTCCCTTCGGCGTGGCTCAGATCGGAAAGTCGTTCAGAAACGAGATCACTCCCGGAAACTTTATCTTCCGTGTCAGAGAATTTGAACAGATGGAGCTTGAGTTTTTCTGCAAACCCGACACAGACCTTGAATGGTTTGAATATTGGAGAGGTTTCTGCCGTGATTGGCTCTACTCTCTCAATATCAAGGAAGAAAACCTCAGACTTCGCGACCATGAGAAGGAAGAACTCAGTTTTTATTCAAAAGCAACAACCGACTTTGAGTATCTTTTCCCGTTCGGCTGGGGCGAGCTTTGGGGAATTGCGGACAGAACCAACTACGACCTCACGCAGCATATCAACACCAGCGGAAAGAGTCTGGATTACTTCGATCCCGAAACAAACGAGAGATACATTCCTTATGTTATCGAGCCGTCTCTCGGCGTTGAACGTTTGTTCCTTGCTATTATGACCGAGGCTTACGATGAGGAACAGATCGATGAAAAGGATTCGCGTGTTGTTCTCAGACTTCATCCGACTCTTGCTCCTTTCAAGGCTTGTGTTCTTCCTCTTTCGAAGAAGCTTTCCGAAAAAGCGTCCGAGGTTTATGAAATGCTTTCAAAGAATTTCATGACCGATTATGACGAAACAGGTTCGATCGGAAAGAGATATCGCCGTCAGGACGAGATCGGAACTCCTTTCTGCGTTACATTTGACTTTGACTCTCTTGAGGACGGCTGCGTGACTGTTCGTGACAGAGATACAATGACTCAGGAAAGAGTTGCGATCGATAAGCTTACCGAATATATTGCAAATAAAATCGCATTCTAAAAATACGTTTCGATTTATGAACAAAAATACTATCGGTCGGGTTCGTGAAGCATGATAAATCAAAAACTATCTTCACGTATCGCCCGTCGCCGCTCGGCGACCACGTATAGCTTGTTGCCGCGTGGCGACGATGAAAAAATTTTCAGCCATTGATAGCTTTGTGAATGAGATTTATCGCTGTCGGGGAGGGGATTTGCTTCCTGATTAAAGTTAATGAATAAGGTAAAAAATGGCGTTGAACCATAATTGTTACAATTTTGTAGTCTATTAGAACAAAAAAATTTGGGTTTGAAAAAAAAAATCAGAATAAACTTCAAAAAATTAAAAATAACTCTTGATTTTTTACGAAAAAATGATATTATATTATTAGACGGTGGAACATGAATTACTTGCCTTGTTTATAGGGAGACAGGGCGGGGGATAAGTGGTGCTTATGAATTGAACCGCAGGATTCCGGGTTAGGGGCCCGGAGCTTGTGACAGTAAGATTATTTTTCCACCGAAAATTAATTCACCACAGCCAAATAAGGAGGAAATAGCAATGGTTAATTTTACTCAATGGGAAGGCTTTGAAGGTCGCCTTTGGCAGGAAGAAGTAAACATTCGTGACTTTATTCAGAAGAACTATCAGTCGTATGACGGCGACGAGTCGTTCCTTGCAGGTCCGACGGAAGCAACAGATAAGCTTTGGGGCGAGCTTCAGAAGCTCCAGAAGGAAGAGCGTGCTAAGGGCGGCGTGCTTGATATGGATACAAGCATCGTTTCCACTCTTACATCTCATAAGCCCGGTTATATCAACGAGGATATGAAAGACCTCGAGAAGGTAGTGGGCTTGCAGACTGACAAGCCTCTTAAGAGAGCTTTTATGCCTTTCGGCGGAATCAGAATGGCAGAGCAGGCATGTACGACTTACGGCTATACACCCGATCCGGAGCTTCACAAGATCTTTACGGAGTACAGCCGCACTCACAGTGACGCAGTTTTCTCTGCTTACACACCCGAGATGAAGAAGTGCCGTCACGCTCACATCGTAACAGGTTTGCCGGATACTTACGGCCGCGGCCGTATCGTAGGCGACTATCGTCGTGTTGCACTTTACGGTATCGACTTCTTGGTAGAGTCCAAGAAGAAGGATTTTGATAACTGCGGCGACGGAACAATGACAGTTGAAGTTGTTCGCCAGCGTGAAGAGATCGCTATGCAGATCAAGGCTCTTAAGGAACTCAAGCTTATGGCTGAGAGCTATGGCTATGATATTTCAAAGCCTGCTCAGAATGCTAAAGAAGCAGTTCAGTGGCTCTATTTCGGCTACCTCGGAGCTATCAAGACTCAGAACGGCGCAGCAATGAGCGTAGGACGTATCTCAACGTTCCTTGACATTTATATCCAGAGAGATCTCGACAACGGCACTCTCACCGAGTCCGAGGCTCAGGAGCTTATCGATCACCTCGTTATGAAGTTCCGTATGGTTAAGTTTGCTCGTATCCCGTCTTACAACCAGCTCTTCTCCGGCGATCCGGTTTGGGCTACTCTTGAAGTTGCAGGTATTGGCATGGACGGACGTTCAATGGTAACAAAGAATGACTTCCGTTTCCTGCACACACTCGAAAACATGGGACCTTCCCCGGAGCCGAATCTCACGATCCTTTACTCCTCGAAGCTTCCTGAAACATTTAAGAAGTATGCAGCTCATATTTCTATCGAAACAAGTTCCGTACAGTACGAGAACGATGACGTTATGAAGCCTGTTTGGGGCGATGACTATTCGATCTGCTGCTGCGTATCCGCTACACAGACCGGTAAGGAGATCCAGTTCTTCGGCGCACGTGCTAACCTTGCAAAGTGCTTGCTTTACGCTATCAACGGCGGTGTTGATGAGAAAGAGCTTGAGCAGGTTGGTCCTAAGTATGCTCCGATCACTTCCGAATACCTTGATTATGACGAGGTTATTGACAAGTATCTCGTAATGATGGATTGGCTCACGGGCGTTTATGTTAACGTTCTTAACCTTATTCACATTATGCATGATAAGTATTATTATGAAGCAGAAGAAATGGCTTTGATCGATACTGATGTACGCCGTTCCTTCGCTACAGGTATCGCAGGATTCTCGCATGTTGTAGATTCCCTTTGCGCAATCAAGTACGCTAAGGTTAAGACGATCCGTAATCAAGACGGTATCGTTGTTGACTACGAAGTTGAGGGTGACTTCCCGCGTTACGGAAACGATGATGACCGCGCTGACGAGATGGCAGTATGGCTTCTCAGAACCTTCATTGATAAGGTTAAGAAACACCACACATATCGTGACTCAGAGCCTTCAACATCTATCCTCACGATCACTTCGAACGTTGTTTACGGTGAGGCTACAGGTTCAACACCCGACGGACGTAAAGCAGGCGCTCCGTTTGCTCCGGGCGCTAACCCGAGCTACGGCGCAGAGCAGAACGGTCTTCTTTCTTCGCTCAACTCCGTTGCAAAGCTTCCGTACACATGGGCTCTTGACGGTATCTCCAATACTCAGACGATCAGCCCCGACGCACTTGGTCACGATAAGGCAGAGAGAGTTACAAACCTTGTTCAGGTAATGGACGGTTACTTCGATCAGGGCGCTCATCACCTTAATGTTAACGTATTCGGAACAGAGAAGCTCATTGACTGCATGGAGCATCCCGAGAAGGAAGAGTACGCTAACTTCACGATCCGTGTATCCGGTTATGCTGTTAAGTTCATCAATCTCACAAAGAAGCAGCAGCTTGATGTTATAGCACGTACTTGCCATAAGGCTATGTAATCCGAGATGGCTTACGATTACGAACAGAATTCAATTAAGGGAAACGTTCACTCGCTCGAAAGCTTCGGGCTTGTGGACGGTCCCGGCGTAAGATATGTAGTTTTTTTGCAGGGGTGCGCTCTGAGATGCAAATATTGTCATAACCCCGAGACGTGGGCTGCTGACAACGGTTCTCAGTGGACAGCTCAGAAGCTTTTCGACAAGGTCTATCGTTTCAAAAATTACTGGAAGGATAACGGAGGAATAACCGTCAGCGGCGGTGAGCCTCTTCTCCAGATCGATTTTGTTACCGAATTTTTCAGATTGGCTAAGGCTAAGAAGGTCAATACGGCAATTGATACGGCAGGTCAGCCGTTCAGAAACGATGAGAAATGGCTTGAAAAATTTAAAAAGCTTATGGATCTGACAGATCTTGTGATCCTTGATTTTAAAGAGTGGGACAATGAAAAGCATAGATCACTGACAGGAATGGGCAATGATAATATCAAAGCGATGGCACAGTGGCTTTCCGATAACGGTAAAGATATGTGGATAAGACATGTTCTTGTTCCCGGACTTACCGACGGGGAGGACGATCTGAAATCGATGAGTGAATTCATTTCAACTTTGAAGACTGTCAAAAAAGTTGAAGTTTTGCCTTATCATGCTTTTGGCGTTCCGAAGTGGGAAAAACTGGGGATCCCCTATGAGTTGACCGATTCTGTTTCTCCGACCGATGAAGAGAAAAAAAGAGCGGAAGAACTTTTAAATGTAAACGCATACAACGGTTAATTTTCAGATTAATTTTGATTTAATCAGTGATTCTTTATTTATAAATTTTAAACCCGACCGGATCTCTTTCGGTTGGGTTTTTCTTTTCCAAATTGTCCCTGTCCGTTAAATATTGTCTGTTGACAAAAATAGTTTAATGTAATACAATATTACTGTGTCGATAAATGTCGGCTCAACAGTTATATCATTGTTTTAAAGTTAAGGAAAGGTGATAGATTTGAAAAGAGCGGTTTTGCTTACGTTAACAGCACTTTTGATTCTTTCTTCGGTGACTGCGTGCGGAAGCAAGAAAAATTCAGATGAAAACAAAGGTCAGGAGTATTCGAGAGTTCTCTATGCCGATGATGAAAGTTCTTCACCGGAAGATGCTGCAGATGAAAGCCGTGAAGGCGACGCAGAGGAGCCCAAGTCCGACGAAAATGGTGACAGTGAGAAAAAAGACGGAGATCAAAAGGATAAAGAAAAGTCTGATTCATCAAATGACAGCGATTCGAAGAAAAAGGGTAATACAAGCACTTATACAATAGGTCCTAATCAGAAAACAAGCAGTACATCTTCAAAGAGTACATCTTCAAAATCTTCTTCATCGTCTTCTAAGGCCGCAACGTTCATTGTGGAGTCTTCCGGCTCCAGTTCGTCAGCCTCGACAAGTTCGGACGCAGCCTCCACAGACACAGAAAATTCATCCGCAGAAACGGATACATGGTTCGATCCCAATTCCGAAATCGAAACAGATAACGAAATAGAAACGGATACGATGACGGAAAACGAACCGTTAGGTTCATTTGAGGAGGATGATCTTCGTGCGCCGTTCAACGGAGGATACATTGACCTCGAAGATGAGTTCGATTTGTTGGGCGGTATTTTGGGAAATTATAATGATGTTTCCGAAAATGAAAATCCTCAGAACCCCGATGAGATCATTAAAACATATTTTTATGACGGAATAACCGTTTATACATTTGCTTCGGGTGACGGAGAAAAAGAATATGTTTACAAGTTTGAGATAACCGATTGGTACTATGAAACGGCGAAAGGCGTTTCATTGGGTATGACCGAAGATGAAGTGAAAGCGGCTTACGGTGAGTTTGAAAACGGAACTACTTATACTTTTGGTGATAAGAGTGTAACGTTTGAATTCTCGGGCGGTATCGTTACCGAGATTGTATACGAGTGGAACAGATAATTCCTATCGGAGAAAGTTTTTTGTTTTTTGCTGTATTTTTTTGCAAATAATAGTTGACTTTTTAGGTATTTTGTTGTATCATATCGGTATAGACTTTTAAAAGGGAGGATTTTTATAGCAAACCAAACAAATATCCAGACAAGTTCGACGCCCCGGTAAGCGCATAGCTGCGTTGTCGTCCTCGACATACGCCAGTA
>CACYDE010000033.1 GCA_902773045.1 uncultured Ruminococcus sp.
AAAAAATAAATATCCCATTAACTCTATTACTGTTTTTTTAATTAACTGAGAAAACGTAAACGTTTTCTCGTTAAGTTGATGACATTGCTTCCTCAAGGAAGAGGGGGCTAAGGTAAGCGTGGGCTTCGCCCACACCTATCGGGGAGCTGCGCGTCTCCGCTACCGCGTCGGTCGGTGCTGTTGCCTTACGGCAACGTCTGCCACCGGCAGACCGCCCCCCGAACCCTTTGCTTACTCTATCCAACTCTTTTTTCTTAAGGTAATGACATCGCTCCTGCGGAGACCTCTGCGAAGCAGAAGCACCGAACGAACCGGCGCCAATGGGCGTATTTCAAGGATATTTAACGCAGTTCAAGTCAAATTAGACAAACAGAAATGAAAAGTTATTGATGAACAGTTCCTAATTAAGGAAAGGAAAAGGATCATGCAAAAAACTGCTTTTATAGCTATCGTGGGACGTCCTAACGTAGGAAAGTCTTCGATACTCAACAAAATACTCGGTCAGAAAATAACGATAGTTTCTTCGAAACCTCAGACCACAAGAACGAGAATTATGGGCATCTACACGGAAGGTGAAACTCAGCTTGTCTTCATTGATACCCCCGGACTTCACAAGCCCAAAAACAGTTTGGGGAAATACATGGTTCGTTCGATCAATGAATCCGTAGGCGGAGTTGACGCCTGTCTTCTTGTTGCGGAATGCGACAGAGAACCCGGTGACACGGAAAAACTCCTGATGGATAGATTCAGATCAATGGAAATACCCGCCGTGCTGGCGCTGAATAAGATCGACAAACTCAAAGAAAAAAGCGACATCATAGAAAAGATCTCCGCTTACAGTGCCGAATTTGATTTCGACGACATCGTTCCCGTTTCGGCTCAGACGGGAAGCGGCATCGAAGATCTGATAAGATCTCTCGAAAAACAGGCCGGCGAAGGCATGCATCTTTTTGACCCTGACACCGTAACCGATCAGCCGGAAAGAGTCCTTGCAGGTGAGATCATCAGAGAAAAGATACTCCGTCTCACCGACAAGGAAATCCCTCACGGAACGGCTGTCGTCATTGAGAGATTCAAGCAGCGTCCGGACAGCGATCTGACCGACATCGACGCTACGATCTACTGCGAACGTTCAAGCCACAAAGGTATCATTATCGGCAAAGGCGGCTCTATGCTCAAAAAAATCGGAACATACGCCCGTCAGGATATGGAAAACTTTTTTGACTGCAAGATCAACCTGACTTTGTGGGTCAAAGTCAAAGAGGACTGGAGAAACCGCGAAGGGATACTCAGGTCACTCGGATACGACGAAAGCAATTTCGACTGACAAACGTTATATATCATACCGGAAAAAATATAAACTTGACAGCAGTTTTTGCCCTGTTTTTCAAAATGGTATATGTTCACCGAGGGAACACTCTGCTCCCTTGGCGAAGGAGAATTTTCGGAACGTTGATCCGAGGACATTATATAATCCAAACTTCCAAAAAGCGACGCGAGATATAAACAAAATTATTTCTACATATTTCAATAAATATTCCCCCCGATAAAGGCGTATAATTTATACAGAACATTTATTGGAGGTAATTTATAATGAATGAAACCGACGCATGGAAAAATTTCGTAACTTCAGGCAGTATTACAGACTATCTTAAATACGCTTCAATAAAAAACAACAATCAAAACAGCGTTTCCCCGGAGGAAAACAATGAAAATAGAAACGGACGGACTGGTCATTCGGGAACAAAACATCAAGGAACAGGACAAATTAATAACGGTCTTAACAAGAAATAACGGTATCCTTCGCGGATTCGTTCACGGAGCAAAAAGCATCAAGAGCGCCAAAAGCTCCGCTTCGGGGCTTCTGACATATTCCCGGTTCAGCTTCTACAAGAATCGGGATACATACGTGATCGACGATTGTCACACACTTGAAATTTTTACGGCTTTGAGAAACGATATCGAAAAGCTTTCTTTGGCGCAATATTTCTGCGAGCTTCTTGAAACACTTGTTCCCGAGGGAGAAAACTCCGAAGAACAGCTTCGGCTTGCTTTGAATTCCCTTTTCTTTCTGTGCAGCGGAAAGCGGCCTGCGCTTCTTGTGAAATGTATTTTCGAACTGAGGCTTATGGCGCTTGCGGGGTATATGCCCGATCTTGTCTGCTGTGAAGAGTGCGGCTGCTTTGAACATGAACACATGAACTTTATTCCCGAAAGCGGAACTCTGCTTTGCGGGGAATGTATCGCAGTGTGTAACAAAAAAAGGATAGAAACCGGCTTCGGGGTGACCAGAGCCATGAGACACTGCATCTATTCCGAATTTGACAAGCTTTTTTCATTCACTCTCGCCGAAGAAAGTCTTCCCGTTTTCGATCACGTGATGGAGGAATATATCTCCGTTCATATCGAGAGAAAATTCAAAGCGCTTGATTTTTATAAGCAGCTCCGATCGTTCAGCGAAAATATTACAAAATATATAGACGATACAAATAATAAAGGAAGCGACGATTAACGTCAAACTGCTCTGACGGCAGAGCTGCATCATAAACAAACAATTTTCACCCGTAAAAATACTATAACCAAGGATAAATTTAAACAATGGAAAATAATAAAATGACAAGACACTATCACGCACTCGAGCTTGACAAGATACTCGAGCGCGCAGCTGCACTGACAGCGTGTGATGACGCGAAGGAAATGATGCTTAACATTACTCCGTCAAAACATCTCGATAAAGTTAATACGCTGCTCAAAGAAACGAGCGACGCCCATTCTCTCTCCGGACGTTTCGGTTCTCCCTCATTCGGCGGACTCGTTGACGTGACGGATTCTCTGAGACGCTCAAAAACAGGTTCTTCCCTTTCGACAACGGAGCTTTTGAAGGTTGCGCGCGTTCTTCACGTTATCAGAACATTAAAAGAATGGAGAAAAAAATCTTCCTCTGCCGCTTCGTCTCTTGACGTAAGATTCGACACTTTAATGCCGAGCCGCTACATAGAAGACAAAATAACATCTTCGATCATTTCCGAAGACGAGATCTCCGACAAGGCCTCCCCCGAACTTGCAGCGATCAGACGAAAAATCAGAATGACGTCCTCTAAAGCAAGAGAACAGCTTGACAAAATGATCCGAAGCAGCGTAGTTCAGAAATACCTGCAGGACAATATAGTAACTATGAGAAGCGGTCGTTTCGTAATTCCCGTGAAAGCGGAATGCCGCGGAAACGTTCCCGGTCTGGTTCACGACACGAGCGGAAGCGGTCAGACTGTTTTCATCGAACCTATGGCGGTCGTTGAAGCCAACAACGAGATCAAGGTTCTCGAATCGAAAGAACAGGACGAGATCGCAAGGATCCTCTATCAGCTTACTGCCGAAGTCACCGAGAGCGCAAATCAGATCATAAAGAGTTATCAGGCCGCAGTGGAACTGAACGTTATTTTCGCGAAAGCCGACCTTGCCTACAAAATGAAAGCAACACTTCCCATCATGAACGGAGAGGGGATCATCGAACTGAAAAAGGCTCGTCACCCGCTCATTGACCCGGAAAAAGTTGTGGCGTCCGACGTTACTCTCGGAGTAGATTTCGATACACTCATAATTACAGGTCCGAATACAGGCGGTAAAACCGTATCCTTAAAGCTTATCGGTCTGCTCACGCTGATGGCAATGTGCGGTTTTATGATCCCTGCCGCAGACAATTGCCGTCTGAGCGTTTTTGACTATGTATTTGCGGATATCGGTGACGAACAGAGTATCGAACAATCTCTTTCGACATTCTCCGCACATATCACAAACACAATTGATATTCTGAGAACATGCAATAATCATTCGCTCGTTCTTCTTGACGAACTCGGAGCGGGAACAGACCCGATCGAGGGAGCTGCGCTTGCGATTGCCATTCTTCAGGATTTCAGATCTAAAGGTGCAAAGATAGCGTGTACGACTCACTATGCCGAACTTAAAGCTTTTGCGCTTCAGACAAAAGGCGTGGAAAACGGAAGCTGTGAATTCGATGTTGCGACTCTTCGCCCAACCTACAGACTGCTTATCGGAGTTCCGGGACGTTCCAACGCATTTGCCATATCGCTGCGGCTCGGAATGGAAAAAGAACTCGTTGAAAAAGCCGAACAGCTTGTTTCAAGCGAAAGCCGCGAATTTGAAAATGTTGTTTCCGCACTTGAAAAGCAGCAGCAGGGACTCGACAAAAAGTCAAAGGAAATCGAAAACGCCAAGCGGAAAGCATTAAAGGCTCAGAAAAAAGCCGAAGAAGAGCTTGAAAGAGTTCGACGCGAATCTGAAGCGGAAATCGAGAAAGCGCGTCAGCAGGCTCAGCAGCTTATGTCAAAAACCCGTTCACAGGCGCTTGCGCTTCTTGAAGAAATTGAAGCCGCAAAGAAAAAATCCGATCTTGAATCCGAAGACAAGACAAAGCTCAGAAGCAAGATCAAAGATCTTGAACAGACTGCCGATCCGATCGCAAAAAAAGCAAACGACGGCTACACTCTTCCCAGAAAACTCAAAATCGGCGATGATGTACTAATCTTTGATATTGACAAAAACGCAACCGTTCTCGAACTTCCGGACAGCTCCGGCAAGGTTCTCGTTCAAGCAGGTATCATTCAGACGAGAGTGCCGATTTCAAACCTCAGACTTCTTAACTCCCAAAAGAAAAAACAAAACTTCACCTCAACCTCGAAACGCGCCGTGAACAGGAGCAACCTTGACGTAAAAGCGATCACGGAAGTCGATCTTCGAGGGATGACAGCCATCGAAGCGATCATGGAACTTGAGTCTGCGATC
>CACYDE010000034.1 GCA_902773045.1 uncultured Ruminococcus sp.
ATATCATAGCTTTCATATTTATCCATGTTCTTATGATACTTGATTTTCGCTTTTTGTGCAAGATTTATTTTTCAAACAAGGCCTAAGCATAAATTGAAAATTTATTTCTTCACAGTTCCTTAAGTTGCAGACAGTGGATAAAAATCTACTGCGCATCTTCGGCACAATCTCTGTGCGGTATTGCCTTAACACAAAGAAAGTTTGAGTATAAATGGTTTAAGGAGAAAAGATATGCTTGAAAAACATCATTACGATGAAATAAAAAAATACATAACGTCAGAAAAGAACAGACTTGTTTTTTTTAAGTTTATTTACAAGATCCTGCCGTATTTCGTGTTTTTTTCATACCCTGCGCTGCTGGTGTTTCTCTTTTTAAATGAAAAAAGTTTGCTCCTCAGGAGCGTCACCGTTCCTCTCGGAGTTTTTTTCACAGTGACTATGATCCGGGATTTTCTGAACTTCAAAAGACCCTATGAGGAACTTGACATCACTCCGATCTTTCCGAAATCAACCGTGGGTCATTCTTTCCCGAGCCGTCACACAGCTTGTGCAGCAGTGATAGCAATGACGTTCCTTTACGTCAATGTCCCGATAGGTGCGTTTTTTGTTTTGATATCGTTTCTCATTGCGCTTTCAAGGATCGCTGCGGGAGTTCACTATCCGCGCGACGTCGCCGCAGGGTTTCTCTATTCCGTTTTAATGTCTGTGCTGTTTTTCTTCGTTTTGTGACGGGAGAGAGCTGCTCAAAGCTGTATTCTTACAGTGATATATACCGAATTGATAAGCATAAATGCGTTCTGATATGCGGAGGTCTGAGTAATAAAACAGATTTCCGTGATATTTTTATATGAAAAGGTTGATTTTTTCGGATAAATTGGTATAATTGTATATGTAATGTGTATATCTACAAAATCATATTTACACAAGGAGGTTATTTAATTATGCGAAAAAAACCTGCAGAAATACTTAAAAAAACGGCTGCGGTTTTGACCGCTGTTCTTCTGCTGACGTCGGGCGTTCCGATCTCACCGATTTCCGGAACGTTCACCGAAACGGCGTCCGCCACCGAAACGGAGAACGAAGCCATTGAATACGTCGATGAAAACGGCGTTTTACAGACATGCGAAAACTATACGGTGATCGCGGATAATCCGGGACGCATAACAACGTTCTGGAATTCGGGCTGGTACGTGGTCAAGGATAATATCTCAATGGAAGAAATTAAATTTTATGACGCAGAGTATAATCTGATCCTCTGCGACGGAGCAAGCCTTGATCTGTCAAATGAATTTTACACCGACGGAACGTCGATGACGATCTACGGTCAGTCCGGGAACACCGGCTCCCTGAACGTCGGAAGCGAGAGCAGTCCGAGCGATGAACCGAACACTTTCTATTTTAGGAATACTCTTAAAATTTGCGGCGGCAGAGTGACGGCATGGTCTTCTTACTCATTCTCGGGTACGCAGCCCCCGAACTTTTGCCCAATCGAGAGCAACCGAGGAGATCTTAACATCTGCGGCGGTAGCTTTTCGGCTCACGCTCCGACGGCTCTGGCATTGCAGGAGGGAAAATTCATAATGAGCCGCGGCAGCGCGGATCTGAACGGAACATCCGGCCCCGGTCTTTGGGCGAAAACCGGCGTCACCGTCACAGGAGGACATATCAAAGCGGTGAGCGAGGAAAGCGACGGCGTATATGCGGACAACGATGCTGTCTGCATCGGCGGAAACAATTTCTTCAATGACAGCTTTTATTTAAGCAGCGTGGGAAGTAAAGTATTGTTATTCAACAATTTCAAATGCGATGAACTTGAAGTTGAATCGGGAGAATACGACAAGGATACTTTTAACTCTTCGTTTGCGGGAAAGACATTTGTTCCTTCCTCCGTTGCGATCCAGTTCACCGACGAGGCTTTGGAAAACGTCACGGAGGTCAAAAAAGACGGTGAGCCGCAGAACCTTTCATTGACCATGAGCGCGGAGGAAGGATATTACAGCATTTCATCAAGCAAACCGCTGTCATTCGATCCCGAGCCTGATGAAGAGGAGATGGACGATAGTTATAGTCGGTTTACTTACAGCTTCGAGCTTGACGGCGAAACGCCGCTTCTTGTGACGCTCGCAGACATGCCCGCGGTCACTTTTGAGCAGCAGCTTGTTTCAAACAACAAGCTTAAAGCGTTCAGACTCGGCGGGGAAGGCGTTGACTTCAACACTTATGACGATCTTCTTGCGGGAGAATACAATATCGTTTCAACCGTTCCTCTGGACTTCGTCAGAACCTCGGCGGACGGAGAAGATATTGAAATTACGGATAAATATTATGTTTCCGGACTTTATGATTACTCCTTCATAATAACGCCTTATGTCGGCGACTTTGAAGTTCGCGAGGCGGAAACTTCGAACATACCTTTAACTCCTTTAACGGTGACCGATTATGCCGTTGAAAAGTTGAATTCCGTCAATATGACGTTAGATTCCGAAATGGAGACAAATATTTATTTCAAAGGTTTGGAGGACGGCGTTCCCGAATATCTTCAATCGGGAAGGGAATATGAGCTGATCTCTTCGGAAAAGCTCAGTATTTCCGGAGCCGAGGAGATCTCTTCACGCTTTGATTCTCCCACTTGGGTATATAAGATAAATGTTCCTCTCGATTCACAGGGAGTTGTGATCGACTACAAAGACCTTGAGCTTTGTGAAGTTGCTTTCTATGACGCGGAAGGAAACGAAATGGATCTTGACAACCTTATCTATACGGGTGAAAGTCTTGAACCTGCTTCCGTAACGATCGTTGACCGAGATTATACTCTTGTTGAGGGAACGGATTACAAGATCGAGTATGACGGCGAATGGACGGAGGTTTCCGATGAGGAAGAGGATCTTTATCCGAGCGTGGTTATCATCGGTTTGAACGATTACGACGCGTCTGTGACGATGATCGACGGATTTATCTCTTACGCCGAATTTACCGTTTCATTTGACTCGAACGGCGGAAGCGCTGTTGCTTCTCAGACGGTTGAACAGTTCAGCAAAGCCGTGAGACCCACAAATCCGACAAAGAAAGGCTGTCTTTTCGACGCGTGGTATTACGGCGGCAGCGTATATGATTTCGACGCTCCCGTCATGGGCGATATTGCTTTGAAAGCACAATGGATAACACTCACCAAGCATGACAGAGTGGAACCCACATGTACGGTACCGGGTAATATTGAGTATTATGTAGGTTCGAACGGAAAGTTCTATGTTGACGCTAACGGAACTTTGCTGACGGATAAAAACGGCGACAATGCAATAAATGAAGAGGATACCGTTCTTGCTCCTACCAACCACAAATGGGGTGCTGTGACATACACATGGAGCAGTGACAATAAAAAATGTACAGCGACAAGAACCTGTGGAAATGACAGTTCTCAC
>CACYDE010000035.1 GCA_902773045.1 uncultured Ruminococcus sp.
AGCAAGGCGGAGGACGAAGGCATACTGGCGTACCCCAAGGGCACTTCCTTCGGGCGTATGTCGAGGACGACAACGCAGCTATGCGCTCACCGGGGCATCGAACTTGTCTGGATATTTGTTTGGTTTGCTATAAGAAAAGCACCGATCAAATCAATCGTCCAAATTACGCCGTCGGATTGTCGGGCAAATATGGCAAAAAGTCAAACAGGATGAGTACCAAGTCCGCAGGACGTGATTTTAATATCCCCTGACGGCGACAGCAGAAGCTGCAAGAGCAACATTCGCTATCGGAACGGCAGAACTGATTCCGAAACCTCCGTGTTCAATGCAAACCGCAAAAGCAAGCGGACAGTCCTCATCGGTAACATATCCCACGATCCAGCCGTCCTCTTCGCCGTCCGCAACCTCGGCTGTTCCGGTCTTCGCGGCAACATGAAGATCACCGAACGTCGAGTCGCCGTAATGGTTGCTCACCGTGTACCTCATCATATCGGAAAGCTTGTTCGCCGTTGAACTCTTCATCATCGGTTCACCTATACTTCCCTTGTCACTTATTTTGATATTTTTAAAATTAAAAAAAGAGGAAACATCATCGATCATATACGGTACCGTCGGCGTTCCTCCGTTTGCGACCGCCGAGCAGACCATCGCCATGTGAAGCGGATTTGCCATATCGGTGTACTGTCCGACTCCGGACCATGCCAGCGCAGCTTCGTCGGCCTTGCTCACGTCATACTTTGAAACGGCAAGCTGATTGTCATCGACTTCAATAGCTTGGTTGAAACCAAACTTTTCGGCATACCGAGTCATCACATCGGGTCCAAGCTCCACCGCAAGCTCCGCGAAATAAATATTACAAGAACAAGCCATGGCTTCTTTCATATCTATTTCTCCGTGAGGCTCAACGCACGTCACATACTCACCGCCTATGATCTTGCTTCCCTCGCATTGAAGCAGCCGGCTTTCCGCTCCGTCTATATTTTCCAGCGCTGCCGCCGCAGTCACGAGCTTGAACGTAGAACCCGGCGGATAAGTCGAACTGATAACATGATCGAGATATACGCCCTCATAGGTATCGTCGCCGTCCACTATTTCAACAGGATCATACGGGTCGTAAGAAGGCGTGCTGACCTTGCATATTACCTCTCCTGTTTTGTAATTATAAACCACCGCCGCGCCTTTGTAACCGTTTTCTGCCATAGCGTTATAAGTCTGAGCGCAGGCATTCGCGTCAAGCGTCAGCGTAATATCACTGCTGCTGCGAAACGAGTCCGGAAGTCCAAGACCGAGAACATAATTATAACCGGTAAGACCCGTTCTGTAGATACTCTGAACAGCGGTTGAAATGTTTGTTGAATCATCGCCTACAGTATGAAGAAGCGCTGTTCTGACGCTGTAGTCTTCGTTGTAGATCCTCTCGCCGTCAACGCTTGTCGCCAGGATATTCCCGTTGCGGTCGTAAATATCGCCCGCCTGAGCAAGACCGGTCACGGATATATGCTTATTGAAAGGCTTCTGCGCCCATTCGGAAGAATGTATTATAAGATTTATCGTGAAATATCCCAATCCGATAAAAAACACTGAGGCAAGAACCCATGTAAGTATCGATCTGTTGAGAATTTTTTTCATATATCAAACCTCCCTTGAGTCCGATAATTGAATTATCCGATCATATCTCGGACGAACTGAAAAGTCCCTTTTTTCTTACGGCGTAAGTTCTTTCGTCCGCCGCCTTGATAAACGCGATCAATCCCCAGCATGAGATCATGCTCGAGCCGCCGGCGCTTATGAACGGGAATGTAACTCCCGTCAAAGGAAGAATATCAGTCGCGCCAAAGATATTGAGCGACAGCTGGATAACCAGAAGACCTGCGGCACAACACGCCGAAATAGAGTAGAGTGTGCTTCTGCTTCTTGTTGTTATTGCGCGTGCATAAAATACGAGCGCGCCGATAGCTATCGCAAGAACAAGCGTTACGATTATTCCCATTTCCTCACATACAATTCCGATAACTATATCGCTCTCCGAAGCGAACAGCTCTTTGCAGAAGCCGTTTCCTATCCCTACTCCGAAAAGACCTCCGCTCGCACAGTAAACAAGCGTTCTTGACTGCTGCATTCCGGTATCCCAGACATAAGGCTCTTCAAAAACATGCCCCCACGCCTCAAATCGTTTGGTAATATACGGTTTGAATCGGATCACGATCGTGGAAGCGAAAACAGCCGAAGTCACCGCCAGGATCAATGTTTTAAAATCTCCCGAACGCATGAACGAGAGAAGCAGAAAAGTCGCGAAGAATATCAGCGCCGTTCCGAAGTCGCCCATCAGAGCGAGCGCTCCCACACAGAGAGCCGAAAAACCGATGAAGATCAAAAAGTTCTTCTTCGTTTGAAGCTGATCGAGACTTGCAGCACCGACAATTATAAACCCGACCTTAACGACCTCCGAGGGCTGAACCGAAACACCGGCGATATTGATCCAGTTGGTAGCTCCGTACTGTCGTTCACCGAAAATAAGGTTTATCGCAAGAAGTCCCAGTGACGCGATATATATCCATCGCGTAAACTTGCTGACTCTGTCGGGGTCTTCAAGGAACTTGATAAGGAACTCGAAAAGAACAATACCCACGACCGCTGCGGCAAGCTGGACGTTAGTCTGACGATCTGACTGGTGAACTGAAAGCATAACTCCGATCCCCGTCAGAAAAAAAGCAAGACTTTCAATTTCAAAATTCACACGTTTAAATCCGAGCGACGTGATAATGTACGTCACCCACATTATCGCTATCACAACCAAACCGTAAATAAAAGGCTTAAGGTCAATGATCCCCGTTGAGATACTTTCTTTTGTCAGGCAGGCTTCCGCAGAAACCATAATAAAGAAAAACGTAATTAGCGCAAGCAGTCTCTTCGGAGAGATACTCTTTTTTCCCTCGGGCTTAAAAAACCATGAACGGCGCGACGCACCCTCGAATTCTTCCGCACGCTTCACCACAAGAGTCGTTGAACCTATCCTGATTTTATCGTTGAGATAGACGTTCGTTCTTCCGGTGATTTTTTCTCCGTTGACGAAAACCCCTGCTTTGGAGCCGGAGTCAGTAATGATCCAGCCGTTGTCGCGGCGGAGAAGAACCGCATGTTCCCTGGAAACGGTGGAATCATTGAGAAAAACATCACACCTTTTGCTTCTTCCGATCGAATTCTCCCAATAGAGAACGGGAATAGCTTTCTTTTCGTAATCGTCAAAAAGCATGATGAGCGGCCGTTCATCACGACGGTTGTGTCTTAATGATGAATAGATCTTTATAAGAATAATAACCGAAAAAACGGGAATTGCAACTCTGAGAATTACAACTATAAGGTCAAACACAAATGTTAAAAATTCGTTCAATATATCCCCTCCGTAAATATGGCAGTCAAAAGCATAACTTTACACATTATAGATTATAACACAAAATTTATTAAATTACTATAAAAAATTTTTTAATCACTTGTAAAACAACTGCCCCTAAAGAATTATACACCAATAAACGAAAACCGCCCGTTTTAAGGAGCGGTTTCGTTTGATACTGTAATTCTTCGCATGACGAAAATCACGCGTCGTCTTCTTGCTTCGGTTTTCTTTTAGCTTGAAGAACAGTCTGTCTTTTTGTCTTGAAATCTTCGAGATTAGCTGTGAGAGCAGCTTCAGTTCTCTCCAAAAGACTGTCAACATAATTATTTGCTGCATTCTTGACCTTTTTCGCCATAGTTTCGGCTTCGGCAATAATTCTCTCGGCCTCTTGTCTTGCCTGAAGAACGAGTTCGTCGCTGTCGAGCATATCGTTTCTCTTCTTCTCTGCAACGCTGATGATGGCTTCGGCTTCTTTTTTCGCGTCGCTGATTATCTTTGTTCTGTCTGCAACGATAGCCTTTGCCTGACGTGTCTCGGCAGGGAGATTCGCTTTGATCTCGTCAATAATATCAGCGATCTGAGCCTTGTCCACCATAGTCTTGTTGACAACAGGAAGTTCTTTCGAATCCTCCAAAAGGTCACTCAAATCATCAAGTAAATCGTCAACCTTCATTGTCTTTACCTCCTCCGCATAGTCTGTCACGGATCTCATCATGGATACATTCAGGAACAAAATTCCTGATGTTCCCCCCAAAACTTGCAACATTTTTTACGCTGCTTGAACTGAGATACATATTCTCCGCCCGTGATGTGAAGAATATTGTTTCAAGTTCTGGATTAAGCATTTTATTGGTAAGTGCCATCTGAAATTCGTATTCGAAATCAGAAACCGCACGCAAACCCTTAACAACCGCAGTCGCATTTCTTTCCCTCGCATAATCCGCGAGCAGCCCCTCACACGCAACCACTTCGACATTTTCAAGATCTCCCACAACCTTGTCCAGAAAATGCATTCGTTCTTCAAGAGTAAAACACGGTGTTTTATCCTTGTTCACAAAAACAGCCACAATAACCTTATCAAAGGTTCCGGCAGCTCTTTTGATAATATCCACATGACCCAAAGTCACCGGGTCAAAGCTTCCGGGGCATATCACCGTCCGCATAGCAAACCTCCTCAGACAGCAGATCTCTGCCGCATGAAATTTATCAAAGTATTACCATGCTGTCATTCGGCATACTCTTCGTGGCAATACGTCGTTATTTTTATCTTTCCATATTTATATTCTCTGTACTTTACGAAGCTGTCAAGCCTTTCGGGAAGCTCCTCGGTCACCGGAGATTCACAGAGTATCATTCCGCCCTTGGTCACCGAGCCTTCGGACTTTTTCAGCGCCGACTGCAGCAGTCCCGTTCCGTACGGCGGATCGAGAAAAATGAAATCAAATTTCTCACGGCCGAGATTAAGGTAGCTGATCGAATCCATCTGAACCACCTTTGCATTCTCCTCAAGCTTCGTAGTTTTAAGATTTCTCTTGACGATCGCTGTCGACTCACGTCTGTTGTCAACGAAAACAGCTTCTTTTGCGCCTCGGCTTAGTGCTTCGATCCCCATCTGACCGGAACCCGCGAAAAGATCAAGGAAACTTCTTCCCTCAACGCTGAACTGAATAATACTGAAAACAGCTTCCTTCACCCTGTCGGTTGTCGGACGAACGTCATCACCGACGAGCTGTTCAAGCTTTCTGCCCCTTGCAGAACCTGTTATTACTCTCATTATCTTTCTCCTGTATTTTTCTATCCAAAATTATAACATCATTGTTACCATTTTGTCAACCTTTTTTAATGAAAAATATTACATTTTTGTATTTTTTTGTGTGATGTCGGAAAAACTACAATTATTTTTCGCTTTTTTCACTGTTTTCTCCGGAACGATGAAAATAACTGTAAACGGCATTTGCCGAATTCTTGGTCATTGTCGGAGCATTTTCCAGTTCCTCGATCTCTGCTTCCTTAATATTTTTTATCGAACCGAAATGCTTCAAAAGATTTTTGGCTCTTGTTTTTCCGATACCCTCGATGTCCGTGAGTGAACTTTTGAAGGTTGAATTGCTGCGCCGCTGATGGTGATATCCTATCGCGAAACGATGAACCTCTTCTTGTATCTCCGACACAAGAGTATAGCTGCTTCTGATCGATTTCAGCTCGATCTCGCCTGTTCCGTCGGTTATGGCTCGCGTCTTGTGCTTGTCATCTTTCACCATACCGAAAAGCGGAACATCAATATTCAGACTTTTCAGAACAGGACGAACAGCCGAAATCTGACCTTTTCCTCCGTCAAGAAGTATCAGATCGGGAAGACGTCCGAACCCCTCGCCCGTTTCCTTCAGCTTATAATATTCCTCAAACCTTCTGGTCAAGACTTCATTCATCGACGCATAGTCGTCCTGACCGTCAAAGGATTTTATTTTAAACTTTCTGTACGCTGATTTAAGAGGTTTTCCGTTTTCAAAAACGATCATTCCGGCAACATTCTCCGTTCCGGCAAGATTTGAAATATCATAAGATTCAATGTAAACCGGAACCTTTTTTAATCCGAGAAGTTCTCCAAGTTCTTTCAGAACGGCGTAATGTCTCCCCTGGCTGTTTTTGCTCTGAGCTAAAACCTCCGCGGCATTGTTTTTACACATCGTAACGAGCCGGGAGCGTTCGCCTCTCTGCGGCGTAAAGATCTCGACCTTCCTGCCCGCCTTTTCCGAGAGCCAGCGTGATATATTTTCCTTGTCCTCAAGCTCTCTGTCGGTCGTGAGACACGGAGGAATTCTGTCGCGTATCGCATAATACTGTAATATAAATTCCGAAAAAGCCTGATCTTCTTCACCTATATCCTTGATTAGAAAGGTTTCTCTGTCATAGAGCATACCGTTTGAAAAACGGAAAACCTGAAAGCACCCGTCCGTTCCGTCCGTGAAAAGCGCAATAACGTCCTGTTCACGCACCTTGGATTCAACGACCTTCTGTTTATCACCCATACGTTTGACGGCTGTTATCCTGTCGCGTATCTTTGCAGCGCGTTCAAATTCAAGATTTTCCGAAGCTTCAAGCATTTCCCTTTCAAGCTCCCTGATCGAAAGCGGAGTTCCGTTTTTCAGAAAATCCACCGCTTCTTTTATCGTTTCGTTGTATTCGTTTTCGGATATTTTTCCTCTGCATAGACCGCAGCACTGTTTGATGTGAAAATTAAGACAGGGGCGCGTCTTCCCGAAATCCTCGGGAAACTTTTTGCCGCAGGTAGGGAGCTTGAAAATTTTAACCGCCTGATCGACCGCGTTTTTCACATAATACGAGCTTGTGTATGGTCCGATAAACTCCCCCGACGAATCGGGCTTCTTAGCTTCTGTGATACGCGGATAGCGTTCCTTGGATATTTTTATATAGCTATAGCCCTTATCGTCCTTTAGTAATATATTATACCTCGGTTTATTCTGTTTTATTAGGCTGCATTCGAGAACGAGCGCTTCAAATTCGCTGTCGGTAATTATATATTCGAAATAATCGACATTATCCACCATGCGTCTGACCTTTGTGCTGTGGTTATTCTGAGAACCGAAATACTGACTGACACGGTTCTTCAAAGCCTTAGCCTTCCCGATATATATAATTTCTTTTTTGGAATTATGCATTATATATACACCAGGCTGCAGGGGGAGCTTCATCGCTTTTTCTCTCAGCTCTTTCATTTTCGGATTCATACTTCGCCTCCCGGATTCTTATAGATAGCCGATTATAAAAAGATCATCGTTTAATGCTAAATATCATTCATTTTACAATCGCCTGTTTTTTATAGAAAAAAAGCACCGACAAGCTGTCGATGCTTAAAGCTGTTATTGAAAGGAATCAAGAAGCGAAGCCTGATTTCACGAGGTCAACCAAGCTGTCAACAGCTTCCTCTTCATCAGTTCCGTCAGCAAGAATCTTGATCGTTGTTCCGCCTACGATACCGAGTGAAAGAACGCCCAAAAGGCTCTTTGCATTCACACGTCTCTCCTCTTTCTCAACCCAGATCGAAGCCTTGAATTCATTAGCCTTCTGAATGAAGAACGTTGCGGGGCGAGCATGCAATCCAACCTGATTTTCAACTAAAACTTCCTTAACACACATTTAAGTAACCCTCTCTCCTATTAGAAAATATTCAGAAAATATCCTGTAACTCAGAGTCTATCCTTATATACTATTATATCACAATGAGAAATCTCGTCAACAGTTATTTTTAACTTTGGATTGATTAACATTTGAAGCGAATCCCCAATCAAGTTCTTTGTTAAGTTTAAACAAAATTTTTTTCACTTATTGTACTGATTGGCTATCTCTTCATCTGCCATTTTTCGCTCCTTGTCCGTCAAATCAGCTCTTTGGATCATATCAGGCCGTTTTCTCGCTGTTCGGAGGACTGACTGTTTACGCCGAAAATCCTCAACGTTTTTGTGATGACCGCTCATCAGAACCGACGGAACCTCTTTCCCGCGCCAGACTCCCGGGCGTGTATACTGAGGATATTCCAACAGCCCGTTGTAATGACTTTCCATTTCGAAGCACTCATCGTCGGAAAGCACACCCGGCGCCATTCTCGCCAATGAATCCGCCAACACCAATGCGGGAAGCTCTCCCCCCGTCAGCACATAATCTCCGATCGAGATCTCTTCATCAATAAATTCCTCGATCAGCCTTTCGTCAACACCCTCATAGTGACCGCAAAGCAGACATATATTGTCAAATTTCGCAAGTTCCTTTATTTTTTCCTGGGTGAGAGTTTTTCCCTGCGGAGACATATATATAAATCTGGGGCGGCTTGCAGTCTGTTCACAGATATTCTCAAAGCACAGAGCGATCGGCTCCGCCATCATCAGCATGCCCATACCGCCGCCATAGGGCGCGTCGTCAACTCGTTTATGCTTATCGAAAGCAAAATCGCGAAGCTGATGACAGTTGATCTCTACCGCGCCGCTTTTCCTCGCACGTCCGATAATACTCTCGCTCATAACAGCTTCACACATCTCCGGAAATAACGTTATTATATCAATCCTCATCGTCAAATATTCCTTTCAGAGGACGTATCTCAATGATACCGCTGTCAATATCGGTATTTATTACTACGTCGTCAATCACGGGAACAAGATAGTTTTTCCCGTCATCGGCGGTTACCTGATAAACATCATTCGCACCCGTTTTTAAGACCTCGGTAACTTTTCCGTAAGTTTCTTTTGTATCAATATCCACAACCTCACAGCCGATTATATCCTGAACAAAGAAAACATCGTCGTCAAGCTCAACGTCATCGCGGTCAATATACAGCACGGTTCGCCTCATTGTATCCGCCTGTTCGATGGTATCGATCCCCTCGACTTTGATTATCGCAACATTTTTCTGAACGCGTGATTTGGTGATTTTTATCACATCGCCGTTTTTGAGATAAAGCTCATCAAACATACATATAAATTCGGGACCGTCGCACCACGGATCGACGCGCATTTCGCCTTTCAAGCCATGTGTATTAACGATCTGACCGACTTCCAAAAATTTCTGTTTTCTCATTAAACAATCCAATCCTTTAAAATTTTATTCTTTCAATAAATTTTATCATAACCAAAAGAAAAAGACAATAGGGTTATAAATTTATTCTTCGTTATGATCTTTCTCCGGTGGTCGGGGCGGCGAGCGCCGCAGGCAAATTATCAAAGTTTTTGAAAGAGGAACGGGTTTACGAACAAAGTCGGTACGAAACCGACCGTAAAAAATCAGCTCTCGGTCGGGGCGGCGAGCGCCGCAGGCAAAGTATCATGGTTTTTGAAAGTGAAACGGGTTTACAAGCAAAGCTGATACAAAACTGACCGTAAAAAATCAGCTCTCGGTCGGGTTCGCAAATTATTGTAACTCTATAACTTTCTTCACGTGTTTAAAAAAGCGAAAAACAGAGAACGGGAGACCGAACTCTGTTTTCGCAGAAAATTGAATAATATAGGAGTTATAAAAACTTTAACTCGAATTTGATTTACAATAATTACTTCTCTACATTCTTGCCGATGTCACCGGAAGCGATACCAACATCGTATCTCTGAATGGAGAGCGCGTCATCGGCTGTAAATTCGCCGTCACCGTCAACGTCTGCCGCAAGCGCAGCCGCACCTTCAAGTTTAGCTTTTCCTACGGAAGCCTTCAATGTGAGAGATGCGTCACGGAGGGAAACCTTTTTGTCCTGGTTTGCGTCACCAAGAAGAACAGTTGTCTTTACCGGATCGGGATCTGTTGCCGTATCTGTTTCTGTCTCGGTTTCTGTTTCTGTCGCTGTGTCTGTTGCTGTATCTGTTGCAGTATCCGGTGCTGTGTCGGTGTCGGAGACAGGCTCCGGTTTCTCTTCATAATCAGTCCAAGAATTTCCTGCGCTGAAGAGCTTCGATGAACCGCCGATTTTAAGGCCGGGTAGCATCTCAGCCGGATATCTCTTATCCGCAGAGTCTGTACCGTCGGAGAAGATAACCTGTCCGTCCTTCAAAGCCGTAACATCGAGCTTATAGTAACCCGTTGCGGAATCCAATTCCATCTTTACGCCGGGCCATGCTGCATTTTTAGAAGTCTCACCAACATAAACGTAAGCGTAAACAGAACTCCATTTGTAGGATGAATTGTCAAAATAGATGTATACCTTGCCTGTCGGATCGGGCTTCTTATCTGTATCGGTTTCGATCTTCTTGTCTGTATCGCTCTCAACATCGGTGATAGGATCCGGATCACTGCCGTTATAAAGAACTGCAATACCGCTTTCGCCAACATTACCGGAAATAGTATCTGCTGTAACTGTGAATGTGCCTCCGGAAACCTTATCCGTGTATGTGCCGGCTGCTGTTAAACCGCCGCCGTTAGGAACAGTCACAGAACCGCTGCCGTTCATCTTTACGACAACCGCACCGCTCTGACGGCAAACTGCAGCTGCATCGCTACCCTTTGAATAATATTCCTTCTCGCCCTGGAGAGCGTTGTGGAACTTGTTGACCTCTGCAACCTCGGGAGCAGTAAAGTGAGTGCTTCCCTTGTCGCCTGCTTTAATAGACTCCTTGCTCGTCTGAGAAGGACGAGAGAAGTAAAGTGCCGTAGCCTTGGACTGAGAGGCAACGATAGCCCAAGTACGATCTATCTTGTTTTGGTCGATATACTGAGTAGCTTCACCGTACTGACCGTCGTTTGAATATGTATCATGGCTTTCAGCCCAATAGATAAGCTTGTTCTTCGGTGTGCCGCCGTCTTCCCAGTAGCCTGTTGTCTGAGGAACATATCCGCCGCATACGGAATCTCTTACAGCGGAACTGTACTTATTATCCGTAACCGTAATGTAGTTCGCATATTCCTGCATCAATCCATGCGGATTGTTTCCGCCAGGAGTGTTGAGGATCTCACCGTAGTGATAAAGACCCTGAGATGTTACCGTTTTCCAGAATTCACAGCCCTCTGAAGGAAGACCAATATGCTTTGCAGCGTCCCAACGGATACCGTCAACACCAACGCCCTGAAGTTCCTTGGTATAGTTAAGAATAATATTCTGAAGTTCGGTATTTTCCGAATTCAAGTCAGCCATACCGATATCGTTGTGAGTTACCGAATAACGGTCGCCGTCGTTTGTGCTGCCGCCCAAACCGTGGTAATAATCGGGATGAGAAGCTCTGCTCAAAGAATCATCAACATCATAACCTTCGCCGCGAAGATGGTTTGCAACAACGTCTACAACGACCTTAACGCCGTATTTCTCAGCCTCATCACAAAGAGCCTGCAAATCAGCTTTTGAGCCGAGAGCGTTTGAAGCGATCGAAAAACTCTGCGGCTGATAGAGCATGTACCAAACGCCGAAGCTGTCATCTCTCTGAGCCGGAGACGTCTGAACTGCCGTAAAGCCCGCTTTGGCAATATTAGGGATCTCAGCCTTAATATCCGAGTATTTCCAGTCAAAGCAGTGAAGAATTACACCGTCCTGGATGTTGGTCATAAGTCCGCTGTTTGCTGCGGCATCAACAACGGCATTCGATTTCTCGTCAGAAACTGTTTCGGCGGAAGCTGCATTCTGACTGATAGCAGCGCCTGTCAAAAGCATTGATGCGGCAAGAAGCGCACACATTGTTCTTTTTAATGTCATTTTGAATTCCTCCCAATCGTTTTGATTTAGTAAGACTCATTATTAAACTCCGGCAAGCATTCTCACTCAAAGTTTAATAAAATAATCAAGGTGATCTTCCGCAACAAACCCCACAATAAATCGTTAGCGTTAAACAAAACATCAGCGCACATTTTCTCAGCTAAACAAGATCTTCAAATGCACAGAATTATTGCGTAAATCCCCTTAACTTTATTACTTATATTATAAATATAAAGAGAAATAATGTCAAGACATTATTTAACTTTCTTTGTGATAAGATTCTGAATTTTTCATGTTGATCGCTAGCATATTAAAGCAGCCGAATGTTCTCTTTGTCAATATATCATCATACGCAAATGAAAGGGCGGGTCATCATGCGACGCCCGCCCGGGATATACAGTATTATATTGTCATATCACTTCAAAGCTTCCATTGCGGCATTTATCATTGCTATCTTTTCTTTTTCCTTTGCCGCCTGAGCCTTTATCTTTTCAATGACCTTTTCGGGTGCTTTGGACATAAAGCCTGCGTTGTTAAGCTTTCCTTCGTCCTGGGCAAGAAGTTTTTTCGTTGCTTCAAGTTCCTTGGTGAGACGTTTAAGTTCGGCTTCCTTGTCAACAAGCTCGTCCATAGGAATATATATCTTAGCGTCCGACGTTACGACAGTGACAGCGCCCTCGATATCGTAAGACTCACCGACTTCCACCTCACTTGCGGAGGCAAGCTTAACGATAAATTTCGCACCGTTTGTAAACGTTTCGCCAAAAGACGAAGCAATGTAGACCTTAGCTTTTCTTGACGGAGGAACATTCATTTCGGAACGTCTGTTTCTGATCGCTTTGATCGCGTCCATGATCCTCGTCATTTCATCGGAAGCTTCCTCAAAATTCAACCGCTCGTCATACTCGGGGAATTTTTCAAGCATGATAGTTTCGCCCTCATGAGGAAGAGTCTGCCAGATCTCTTCCGTGATAAACGGCATAAACGGGTGAAGAAGCTTGAGCGCTTTGTCAAGAACCCAGACAAGAACCTGTCTTGCGTTCCGAGCCGATTTTCCTTCACTCTGGAGCCTTGCTTTGGCAAGCTCGATATACCAGTCGCAGTAACAATCCCAGATAAAATCATAAACCTTCTGAACGGCAATTCCAAGCTCAAATTTATCGAGATTTTCGGCAACCTCTTTTGAAACGCTGTTAAGTGTACTTATGATCCACTTATCTTCGATTTCGAGTTCGTCGGGAAGTTTATTCTCAACATCATGATCGTCAATATTCATGTGGACGAAACGGGAAGCATTCCAAAGCTTGTTCGCAAAGTTACGGCTTGCGGTCATTTTCTCCTCCGAGTAACGCATATCGTTTCCGGGTGCGTTTCCTGTCACAAGAGTAAGTCTTAATGCGTCCGAGCCGAACTGATCTATGACCTCAAGCGGATCGATTCCGTTTCCGAGTGATTTGCTCATTTTTCTTCCCTGAGAATCACGAACCAAACCATGAATGAGGACAGTTTTAAACGGAACCTCACCGACATGTTCAAGACCGCTGAACATCATTCTCATGACCCAGAAAGGAATAATGTCGTAACCCGTCACAAGAACGCTTGTGGGATAGAAATACTCCATCTCCGGAGTTTTCTCCGGCCAGCCGAGAGTTGAGAATGGCCAAAGCGCCGAAGAGAACCATGTGTCGAGGGTGTCGGGATCCTGACGCATCTTCTTTCCGCATTTGGGGCAGTATGCCTCTTTTTCTTTTGTAACCACTGTTTCTCCGCAGTCATCGCAGTAGAACGCCGGGATCTGATGACCCCACCAAAGCTGACGGGAAATACACCAATCACGGATATTTTCAAGCCAGTGGAAATATGTCTTTTCAAAATGAGGAGGAACAAATTCCGTATCGTCGTTCTTTACTGCGTCGATAGCCGGGCCTGCAAGCGGTTTCATTTTTACGAACCACTGTTTGGAGACTCTCGGCTCAACGGTTGTCGAACAGCGGTAGCATGTTCCGACATTGTGGCTGTAATCCTCGATCTTTACGAGCGCGCCCTCTTCTTTAAGATCTTCAACGATAGCTTTTCTTGCTTCGTACCTGTCCATTCCCGCATACTTCGGATAATCGTCCGTGATCTTTGCGTCATCGGTCATAACGTTGATGATCGCGAGATTGTGGCGAAGACCCACTTCGAAGTCGTTAGGATCGTGAGCGGGAGTAATTTTTACGACGCCTGTTCCGAAATCCATTTCAACGTATTCATCCGCAATTATCGGGATCTCTCTGTGAACGATAGGAAGAAGAAGCGTTTTTCCGACAAGATCTTTGTATCTTTCATCATTCGGATTGACCGCAACGGCAGTATCGCCCAGAAGTGTTTCGGGACGTGTGGTCGCAAGATTTATATATCCGCTTCCGTCTTTAAGCGGATATCTTAGATGCCAAAAGTGACCTGCCTGCTCTTCGTATTCAACCTCGGCGTCCGAAATCGAAGTCAGACATTTCGGACACCAGTTGATGATCCTTTCACCGCGGTAGATCAAACCCTTTTCATAGAGTCTGACAAAAACCTCTTTAACAGCCTTATTGCAGCCCTCGTCCATCGTGAAGCGTTCTCTCGCCCAATCGGCGGAAGAACCTATCTTTCTGAGCTGCTTTACGATCCGTCCGCCATACTCCTTTTTCCAGTCCCATGCGCGTTCAAGGAATTTTTCACGTCCGATCTCTTCTTTTGTGATCCCTTCTTTTCTCATTGCTTCAACGATCTTTGCTTCCGTTGCGATCGAAGCATGATCCGTTCCGGGAAGCCATAATGCACTGTAGCCCTGCATTCTCTTGAATCTGATGAGAATATCCTGCAGTGTATTGTCAAGGGCATGACCCATGTGAAGCTGACCCGTAATATTTGGCGGCGGCATCACTATAGTGTACGGCTTCTTATCCTTATCTATTTCAGCGTGAAAATAACCGTTTTTCATCCAGAATTCATATATTCTGTTTTCAAACTGCGCAGGCTCATAAGCCTTGGCAAGCTCTTTAGCCATAATTTAAACCTCCATTATTGGAAAACGAACGATCATCGTTTTCATTAAATATTGATTACTTAAACTTCCCACATCAATAACAGCCCTCAACCTGAATCCCTACAGAACAATCGGGTGATAACAAAATGCTTTTTGATTATCGATTTTGTTTTTTTAATTTATTACTTTCACTGTGTCCCCATCACCCCCCTCTTCCTCAAGGAAGAGGGGGGTGATGGGGATTTGGGGGGCGAAGCTCCACAAATCCCCTGACATAGCTATTCAAAACTGCATTCATACAGTTACAAATACTGAATTTATCGGCATAGATCTGTTTTTAATATGTGGGAAGTTTAAGTAGATTAATCAAACACTCAATTATTATCTCATTACGGGCGGATTTTGTCAATAGATTTCGGCAATTATAGTTTGAAACAAGTCATTCAAAGTACAACTCTTACATTGCATTCTCGGCTTTAACGCTGTCCGCTTTACTTATCCGAGCGTAAAATTTTAGCAGGCACCTGCCAACTTGTTGACAATATAAAGCAAAAACTAATGCAAAAACTGATTTGTCAACTAATTTTAAGGTTGACAAATTATCCGCTATATGCTAATCTTTATATTGTTATGTTACTGTTTTTTAACAATTGTAACGTTTCTGTATTAAAATTAAAAATTAGGGGTAAGGAGAATTTCAAAATGAAAAGATCAATAAAATTATCCTCACTGTGTTTGGCGCTGCTTATGGTTTTCGGCTGTTTCACGGTCGATTTCCGGATTGATGCTCAAGCAGCATCGATCGACGACGCTGCTTCAAAAACGCAGGACAGATCCTACAACTATTCCAAAGCCTACGAACTCACCGGAAATCCCGGCGATGATCTCATCGAGGTCGCAAAGGCTCAGTTCGGACTCACAACAACCGCCCTTGGCTACACCGAAGACTGGTGCGCAAATTTCGTCAACGACTGCGCAAGACTCACCGGTATGCCGGATAATGTTATACCCTACAACTATTCTTTGCGTGCAAGCTGCATGTACATGTACAATTATATGCTTCAGGTATGCGGCGCAAACATCGTCGAAGACGAAAAAGATCTTATGTCCGGCGATCTCGTTTTTTATGTGTGTCCGTCTTCAAACTTCTATCTTCACGTCGGGATCGTAGAAAACCCAGAAAGCTACATCGAGGGAAACTACGGTTCAATGGTTCAGCGGCTTCCGTTCAACTATAATTTCTCATGCTACATTCACCCGAGCAAAGAAAACAACACCGACACCGGTCACGTCAAAAGGATCTACGTTCGTCCGAATTACAGCTCATCTCCGAAAAAACTTTACAGTTCAAAAAATCCCGACGATTATCCCAGACCCGAAAGAATATTGATGAACAAACGACCGGTCACTTCCTGCGGATTTGATGTCTGCTGGGTTCAGGCAATGCTTTGCAGACTTAACTGTTTTAATTCCGTCAACGGTATCTATGACTCGGCTACGGAAAACGCGGTAAAAGAATTTCAAAAGAAATTCGGACTCGAAGCAAACGGGATCACAGACGAAAAAACCGTCTGCGCGATCGTTGACGCATGGAATGATATTATCTATCCAAAAATCACAAGCTTTAAGATAAACAAGGATATATTCCTTTATAACGATAATGTCGTTATATCAGGCGAAGTTAAAAACACCGACAGATCCGAGATAGTAATAAAAGACAGCGGTGACCGTGAGGTCAAAAAGTTCGAAGCGCCTTCCTGCGAGTTCAATGCAGGCGAACTTGGAGAAGGTGTTTTCAAAGCTCAGATCATCGCGGCGAATAAATACAAAACGATCACAGGACCTACTCTCTCATTCACTGTCGAAAAACCTGTTCCGTCCGCCGCAGCGCTTGAAATAACCGTCGGAAATACCCGCTCGGCTTCCGTGATAAGCTGGAACGAAACCGAAAACACCTCGGAATACGATATTTACATTATAAACACAAAAACAAACAGATACGCTGCCTTCAAGCAGAACTTTACGGAAAGAAAATTCACCGTATTTCTCCCAGAAGGCGACTATGAAGTACATACGGTTTCGAAAAACCAATACGCGGCAACCGACAGCGAGAAATACTCATTCACCATCTCCGAAGGAAATCCCGTGGATCTCGGTGATGAATTTTACGCCAGACTGCGCTTCTCTTGTGACGAGACCCTTTCGATCGGTGCAGACTCCGAAAAAGGCAAGGTTCTTGAATCCGCAGCAACAAAATCACAGACATGGTATTTTCAAAAGCAAGACGACGGTTCCTATACCCTTACGAACTGTGATTCCGCAAAAATGCTGACTATAAACAGCGATTTCTTTTCAATGACCAAACCGAGCACATCGGTAACAAAAAAATGGTTCATAGCCGAATGTGACGGAAACTATCTTTTTATCTCGGCGTTGGGAAACAAACTGATCTCGGTCAAAGACGGACAGCTGCTTCCTGAAAGAGCCGGCGACACTGAGCTTAAAGCGATCAACATTATGAAAACAGAACCCGTTCACAATCACTCGATCACGGAACTTGTCAAGCCCGACTGCACTCATGACGGTCACGTACACTATCACTGCGATATATGCGGCGAAGATATAGACAGGGATCTTCACAGTGAAGGTCACCACTACGTAGAAACGAAATACAGCGACAACTACTCCGTTTTTGTATGTTCCGAATGCGGTGACACATATGAATCGGGAACAAGACCCGACACTCCGGACACTCCGGATACCCCCGATACTCCCGACACTCCCGATCCGGTCATTTCGCCCGACACCGCCACGATCCCTGAATACATTCTCGGAGATCTGGACGGAGACGGAGAAATAACGGCGAACGACGCTGTTATTATCCAAAGCATATCGGTCGGACTGACCGATATCGACGACTTCACATTCGTTCTTGCCGACGTTGATATGGACGGAGAAATAACATCCGCAGACAGTCTTTCGGTTCTGAGAAGCTGTTTGATGCTTTTCACCGATGACAAGGTAGGATTTGTTTTGAACGTTACATCCCTCACTGATGAACAGGTTCAGTAATACTAATTTCTAATTAAAACCTTTAAAAGATTTTCGAGGATGATTTTTACAAGACAAGGAAGAAGCCGCAGGAATACTGACGTATTTCAAGGCTGATGACGAAGTATTGCGGAAATCAGACCGAAAAGATTTAAAG
>CACYDE010000036.1 GCA_902773045.1 uncultured Ruminococcus sp.
GTCGCTCTCGCCGCAAGCCTTGAATATCTGCTCGCCGATCTCCCAATAAGCCGTAACCATAGCGTAATTAACGGCAGAGTAAACCCTGTTCTGTGCTGTGATGACCGACGAGCGTATCGTCGTGTATATTTCCTCTGAGCTGCCCTCGGAAAGCTGAATTTTTGTGTCCATAAAGCACCACCAGTTCTTGTTGTTATAATCATTATACGGCAGGAACGGGCTTCAAGTCAATCGGTTGGTTGATTTTTCGTAAACACATGCCGTAAACTCACAGTAGGGTAAATGCCTACATAGCCGTAACATTTCGCCTGTCCGTCAATATGTCACAAACACACGAAATAGGTTTGTTTATGTCGCCCAAACAGCCTGTTAGCCAAAAGTTAGCCAAATAAACACACGATAAACTCACGGCGGGGTTTTGAGGGTAAAAAAGAAGCAAGCCGTTTCCTCAAAAACGGCTTGCCTATGCGGTTTTTTAAGAGCTGATAATCGGACTTGAACCGACGACCTCGTTCTTACCAAAAGCAAATGTAACAATTCAGTAATATTCAATAGTATCTCAAAAACGGCTTTAACAAGCGGTTTTCGGGCATTTTCAAAGGTGGTGTTTAACGCTGTTATTCGCTATGTTTTGATAATGTTGGTAGGCAAACGGTAGGCAGGCGGCAGGCGCGGTTTTTTCGTGTATTTCTTTCGACAAAATAGCCGCTTGCAAGCATAATTAATACCGATTGAAAATTACCTATAATACGACAAAGCACCCTGTACCATACTCGATACAAGGTGCTGTTTGCGTTATGACGCTTCTTGATGTTCGTGTTATTCAAGAGGATAACACATATCAATACATAGGAATGCTTTTGTTTATTGCGTTTTGCAGTTTGAAAGCATTTTTTATTTTGTCAATGTCAGTCGATGAGAGCGGAATTGTAACATTTCCGTTTCCGTCATCAAAATAAACTACAAGTGTGGGATTGTTTCCATACAAAATGTTTTTTTCTTCTTCCTTTATTTTCAGGGTTGTGCCGTCAAACGGGCTTCCGACCAGTTCGGTCGAGCCGGCGCTTGATTTTATTACTATCTTATCTGTTGTTAAATACCGATGATTTTTTTGAAATCTTAATTCTAAAAATGGTTGAAACTCAAGATAATAAGGAGAGTTGGAAAAAGAAACGGATCTTTGATCTGTAATCTCTAATTCGGCACAGTATCCGCCAACTATGTCATTATTGTTTGTGTTTAATTCAGTTATTGGAAAGCTTAGAGTAGTAATATTTTCACCAAAATTAAGATGTTCGCTATTGTATGTCACACCTTTATAATCATCACTTGTTGATAAAATAGTGTCGAGATATTCGCGTAAGTCGGTTTCTGTTTTTATACCCTTGATGCTCACATCTATGTCTTTTGAAGCTGAATTGCCTGATTTATCTGTGGCGGTAATTTTTCCGGAAGAATTAAGTACTCTATCTGTAATCATAGGAAATGAAATAAAATCTATTTTAACATCTTCTCCGGAATTATCTGTAGCAGTTGCCTTAATCATTTCATCGGGTTTATAGTCCATTCCCAAATAGATTTCAATTTTTGTTTTATCGACCGTTAACTCGGGCGGCGTTGTATCCACAACTTCAAAAGGATATTTCATTGGAACAACCGCTTTTTTGTAGTGAATAATTGCAGGAATATCGTATGTTCCTACGGTGTAAGTATCAATTTCCGAAAGATCGCCAAGTTCTATTGACGCACCTTTTTGGCAGGTAAAGAAAGTCGTAAAATCACCGACCTTTTCTCCCACCTCCACAGAGCTTACCGTTTGCTGAACAAGCGTAGGCGCTGTCTCTTCCGCGCTTTCACAGCCTGCCGCAAAGCAGATAATCAACAGTAAAGAAAATAGTGATAATAGCTTTTTTGATCTCTTCATGAGTGACCTCCTGTCTCAATCTTTTTCCAAAATGTATGACATATTTGTTGTACTTCCGTTCTTGACAATATTTAACAGCAGTTTATTGCCGGATAACCCGGACGCTATTCCGATCAGCTCCCCGTTATACTGCAGCAGATAAGCATCGTCGGATTTTATGTAATCACCTTTTACGATCAGGCCCTGTGAATACCATTCATACGCGCCGTCGGTCTGGAAGCGTACCCAAACGTCACCGTAAGGTACTTCGTTTCTGTTATCTCCAAATGACGCATTCGAATCGATCGTCTCGGTGGCTGTCCATTTTCCGTTGATCATAAACGACCGAGAAGCTGCTACCGATGTACCTTCAGAGAAGCCATCCTCCGTATCATCGTGATAATCAATAAGAATCGTTACATAAAACTTATTGATATTATCATAGTCGATTCTCACGATGTACTCATTATATGTGCCATCATCATTATAATTCAATCCGGAAAAAAGTGGATCTTCACCATCACCGTCGTAAACCCGAAGAGCGTCGCTTTCATCTGTTTTTACGTCTTTCACTGCTCGGTAGTATTCTCGCATCGCTTCTGTTCGTGACACAGTCGAGTTCACCTTGAATAAATACTGGTACGTCATACCCTCATTATCCGATTCTTCTGTACGCTCGTCAAATGAAACTCCTTTGATATAATCGGGCTTCATTAAAGAAGAAAACTCTTCAAAATATTCGTAATCGATGCTTTCTGTGCTTGAATCGCTCTCAAAAACCACAGATGTCTGAGAGGTATCAGCTGAACAGCCTGAGACGATAACTACCATAGCGGCTATAGTTATAACAGCCGATCTGTAATGCTTAGTTTCCATAGACACCTCCTTGTGTCATTAGTACAGCCTGATATATTATTTGTTTTTATTGCCGGCAAAATAATAAAAAAAGGCGCACAACCGAAGTCATGCGCCTAAAAAACACAAGCTCCGATTGTCGCCAAACAATTTATTCAGTATTCTCCGATAGTAATAAAACAGATACGGATTACACCCCAAAGAGCCGTGCTTTTTTCAAAACACTTTGTTGGGGTGTTATTTGTAAAATCCGTAAAAAGAGTAACCTTCACTAACGGTTACAGAAAATCTTGTAATCGCATCGGAGATATTATTAAACTGAATAAATAATTTGGCAATTTAATTCTACCACACATTTTCGTTTAAAGCAAGTCAAATTTTAGCATGTTTTGTTGTGCAAAATACACATAGTTGGTTTATTGAAAAAGATAAAAAGCATTTATTAAGCACCACATTTTTGAGAGAACTGCATTCGGACGTGAAATTACCCTCGGAAGTTTATCGGCGATTGTAGGGGTATTTCTGGGCTTGTATGAGCGTGTTTATTTACCGTATCAAAAATCCGATCTTCTGAACTATCAACATTTTCGGCACTATCGAGATTTGGAAAGTTCCGATAGTTCAGATAGTGCGGATAGTTCACGGTTTTCAAAACCTCAAATTTGAGTGAGCACACACTCTCTTTAATCTTTCTTTACTTTATCTTTCTTTGGGTGAACGGCTGTTCACCAGCACTGGTGAACCACGGTTCACTACTCTGATGAACGGTGGTTCACTACCGAATTATTCATTGGTGTACCGCTGTTCACTATGCAAATCAA
>CACYDE010000037.1 GCA_902773045.1 uncultured Ruminococcus sp.
GCAGCACACCAAGAAGTCAAGCCGTAAGGCGCAGGCTGATTGGATTGTGCTGCAAATGCCCTTGGGGTACCGTCAGGCGGTCTTTGTGCGGTGTTGCCCTAAATACGTTTTCGGTAAACACTATCTACAACTTAAGAGAATATGAAGTTCGAATACAGGAGTTCGGGGGTGCGGTCTGCCGGTGGCAGACGTTGCCGCAAGGCAACAGCACCGAACCGACCGACGCGGTTGGGAACCGTCCCCAACGGCAGCGGAGACGCGCAGTCCCCGATAGGTGTGGGCGAAGCCCACAGCCTAAAAACCCCCTTTTCATTGAGGGAAAGGGGGTTTAGTGGTATGGGTAACGACAATAACTTTGATTGAAAAATAAGCTCGTATCGACAGGGAACATGCTTATAGCAACCTTCAAACTCTCGGCAATATCGCTTCGTTAATAACATCTTTCCCTCTCATCAGCAATGTCAGCTGTGAAATCACATCACCGCTGCCGTTCAGGTTAATACTGCCGACATTTTCGCAGATACGCTCGATATATTCAAGTTCTTTAAGCTTGTAAAGCGTAGCGTTTTCGTCCATGAGCTTTGCGGTGTTGAGAAGCGATCTGGTAGACGCAACCTCTTCACGCCGGGTTATTACGCTCGCCTGCGCCTTTTTCTCCGCCATAAGCACGGTATTCATAATATCACGGATCTCACCCGGAAGGATTATATCCTTTACGCCTGCTTCGGAAAATTCAACGAACAGTTCCTGCTCCTTGGACTTCAATCTTTCAATAACAAATTCGGAAAGTTCGTCCTTATTTGAAAGAACTTCATCAAGCTTGTATTTGCCCACATAATCTCTGATCGCAAACTGAGCGGCAATATGAATTTGTTCGATATAGCTTTCGATCTCGGTGATTATTTTCACATGATCGGTGATCTTGTATTTACATACAAAGTTGATACGAAGCGAAACCTTATCCTGAGTCATGATCTCCTGACCCAGAATATTAAGCTGTTTAAGCCGTGTATCTACATAATCAACACTGACGTCAATATTATTTCTCCAAAAATAGTATACTCCCGGTTCAAGCAGTCTTTGAAATCTGCGGTCAAAGTAAAGCACCGCTTTCTGATAGGGTTCAACCTCAATTCTATGAATCACAGAAGACATAAAAACAGTGTTTTTGAAAATCTCCTGCGGGATATCGCCCGATATATCCGGAGAGGATATATCAACAATTTTAAACTCGTGTTTATTTCCTACATTCCAATAAGCATAAGTTCCGTGCTTTAGCACGCTCATGAACTTTCCGTTTGTGAAGTGCAAAGCAATTTCCTGCTTTCCTACACCGCCGACCTCAACAATTTCCGCTTCACTTTTCAGATCTTCGGATCCAAGCAGCGTCTTGAGGCTGCAATGATCGGAGAATACAGGCTCGTCAACAGAAACGACCTCTATCAAACGATCACCGTAAGTATAGTATTTTCCTGCTTTAAGAACCTTTACAAATTTGCCTTCCTTGAAAAGAAAACCACGTTCATTTTCATTTACTATAACTTTTTTCATATATGTAACCTCCTTGGGAATAAAAATCGATAACCGTAATTATCTATGAAAGATCTGCGGCTGTCAAATTCAGTGAACGGATCAATAAACGGAAAGCTGACTTTTGGCTTATTTTTCCGAAACACGGTATCCTTAGGCAGACAAGGCAAATTCTTCATTGCATCAGAAATTTCGCTTTGACGCGAAATTATCATCCGCACGATAATTACAGTTCTGAAAAAACAATTTGACAGATTGTTTCGACGATGCACGAACGCATTATGCCGTTTTGAAAATAAATCCATCCCTAATGGACTGCGTTAATAACGCAAAATAATAGGAGTCGAACCTATAATAACCATCAGCAGGGCAATCACTCGGCATACACTTTGGAATATCCTCATGTACCGTTGTGCCGTTGTCAAACACTCCGTAACCGACCCTGCGTATATATAATACAGGAAAAATCTTCAAATATCACGGAAAAAAAGCTGCGAACTTGAAAAAATCAAAGTTCACAGCTTTTTTGATTCTGCAATCTTTCTTTTATCAGATCGATAAAGTTCTCGGGTTCCATAACCTTAACTGTCGGACCAAATGAAAGTATTCTTATAAGAAGCTCAGTTTCATCATCTTTAGAATAGTTTATTTTTAGCTTATAATTACACTCGTCAAGACGCACCGCCTCCTTTTTGAAATGAGAAAAATGCAGCATAGCCCTTTCAAGCGTATTCCTCTTATCTGACAGCAGCAGCGTTACACAGCTTTCTTTGCCGCAGCTTAAGGGAGGTGTTCGTGAGATCTCAATATCACAATATTCACAGTTTACGATACGAGCAAGGTTAAATGTTTTTCCAAAGCGGCTGCCGCCGGCGATAAGCCTGAATTTATCGTCCTTTTCGGAATACTCAAGATATTCGGGAATAACGCGGATCTTTGAAATGCCGCCCTTTCTGCTGTTCATTACGATTTCAAGCGGGCGATGTTTTTTCACTGCATTCAGGATCATACGAAAATTCTTTATGTATTCATCGTCCTCATAATTATCGCCGTCTGAATATTTATCAAATATGTAATAATCTTCGGAAGTAAAAAGCGGCTCGGTATTTTCAAGGAAGGAAAAGTCACAGTCAAAAAGCTTTATTCTTGGATCAAGAGAAATGGCTTTTAACCACATTTTTTGCAATTCTGTAAGCGGCATTTCGGGAATGTGTTTTATAGGCGTCGTTCCGTCCGATTTCACTAACTGCCATTTTTCATCGCGCAGCGCAGATTCGATCGTCGTCATACTTTCGGAGTAAGCATATTTCATAACAGCGCTTCTGATGTCCTCCGATGTGACTTTATCTTCCACAGCTTTTTTTATTATCTGTGAAACTGTATTATAATATGCTCCGTATATTTCGTTAAATATCATTATCAATATCCTCATTCAAGCCATAAAGACTGTACATCTCTGCAATATCATTTTTAAATCTTTCCTCCGTCTGCCTGTTAGAAAAATTCACAGATGTAATTCGTCCTATAAATGTCCTTATCCATGGCAGCATTTCATTCGAATCATACACATCGGCTGAAAATTTATATATATTATCATCGAGTCTTTCAATTGTTCCGCAGCGTTTTTCGCGGATAAGCCTGTTATAAATATACTGCTCGTTATTGCTGCAGCGAACGGTAAATTCAACGTGTTCAATTCTTTCACTGCTTCCTTGATTGCTCACACCCCACATATGCTCGCGCATTTTGACAAGTTTTTTCCTCAGCACATTAAAATCGCAAGCGGCGTTTAATACTTTCACGCCGACAATAAAATCAAGTCTTGTTGACATAATTCTCTTGTCACTGCGGTTATATGCAACAAGGTACTGACGCCCGTTCTGCACGCTGATAAAGATATTAAGCGGGACAAGACTTAAAGTTAGTTTTGATTTTGATTTTCTGTTAAGCTTTGTAATTTCAACTTCGCATTTATTTTTCATAGCTAAAAACAGTGATAATAATATTTCACTGTCAAGAGCCTGAGTTATATAATGGTGTTTAAAAACAAAAGGCAGATCATGTGCATCCGTCTTGTCTAAAAGAAACGACCCGACAACTCCGCAGGGGGCGATCTCCGAATAAAAATCAAGTGCGTCCGCGCAATCGGGTTCAATAAATTCCGCACATCTGTAGAGAACGGTTTTACCTTTTTTTTCGGTTGTTACAAGACCCTCTCTGACGTATTCTTTAAGCTTTTTTCGAATAGTGGATTCGTCAAATGTTCTCGGAACGTTAAAAACGGAAAGGTATTCTGCATCTATTTCTTCCGTTATTTCTTGAATTGATTTAGCGATCTCGGCTGAATTTAAAATATCAAACAATATAAAATGCAGGGTTATATCTCCGTCGGTAAAACTTTTTGATTTTAAAGCATTATACAGTGGATTATGACTTGATGTTCGGCTGTCGATGGAGATAAACATACTTTTCCCGTCAGCAGTGCGATGAAAAGACATATATTCTTTCAGCCAGCTTTCTACGCGTCGGCGTTCATCGTCATAAGATCGTGAACTCTTACTTTTATATTCTTCTCTGCTTTTAAATCCGTAAACATAGAACTCTCTCATATAGCTGCGAATTCGTTCAAAATTTTTTATAAGTTCGTTGTATGCCAATTCATCATCACTCCGTTTCGGGATATACTGCTGCTCTTAAAAGTTAACTAATCCCAATTACCTACATCTCTTCCTCTGAGTATTTTTCCACATATCGGGCAAGGAACATAACTATACTTTTCCATTACTGTTGCTTCAGTGTTACAGTCAAGGCAAAAAATATTTTCCTTAATAATTGGATGATAATGATAATATAGAATACAACTGGACACCATATCATCGTACGGTTCTTGAAAATCATAATGGTATCCTTCATTCGGAACATAAAATACTTTGCGAGGTTGTGAAAAATATTTTTTGCATTTTGGGCATAAGCATAACGTTTCATTGATGGTTGCTGTCCCGTCAGGAAACTTTTTTATTAAGTCTTGCCATTGTTTTCCCCATTTACCTAAACTCATATTTTTTCGTGCTTCACATTGCTGCACGAATAGGTTAAAACCGATACCTTCCCAAAAGTCAAATCCAAAACCGCATTCTTTGTGGGTAAATCGAATAATACTTCCCATTATAGCAATCCAAATAAATAGACGGACAAAAGGAGACGATGCCGGTGAGTGCAGAGCAAGGCGGAGGACGAAGGCATACTGGC
>CACYDE010000038.1 GCA_902773045.1 uncultured Ruminococcus sp.
CCTTCGGGCGTATGTCGAGGACGACAACGCAGCTATGCGCCTACCGGGGCGTCGAACTTGTCTGGATATTTGTTTGGTTTGCTATAAAATCAGCCCTTCATCAAAGCAAAGGAGAACTGTGCGCTGACGCATAATTTCCCGTCAACATAAGCCTTTCCCTCAGCAAAATAGAAAACACCCTTTGAACGTGTAATTTTGCATTCGGTTTCGATCGTATCTCCGGGAAGAACCTTGTTTTTGAACTTGACCTTGTCAAGTCCGGTGAAATAAGGAGTTGCACCTGCGGAAACGTCAGCAAGGAGAACACAGCTTGACTGAGCAAGTATCTCACAGAGAATAACGCCCGGAACAACGGGGTTTCCCGGGAAGTGGCCTTTCAAAAACCACTCCTCGCCCGTGATATGCTTTTTTCCGTATGCCACACCGTCTCTGATCTCGGCTTCGTCAATAAGAAGCATGTTGTCACGGTGGGGGATTATATTTTTGATTTCTTCTATATTCATTCTTCTACCGCCTTAAATGCCAAACAAGCGTTGTGTCCGCCGAAGCCGAGATTTGTCGAAAGAGCAAGCTCGATCTCCGTTTCGACCGCTTGGTTCGGAGTATAGTTTAAGTCACATTCCTCATCGGGTTCAAGAAGGTTGATCGTGGGGGGCACGATATTGTTGCGAACCGCGTTGATCGCAGCAATAGCCTCGATAGCGCCCGCAGCTCCGAGCATGTGACCCGTCATTGATTTTGTGGAGCTGATATGAAGCTTGTAAGCGTCGTCGCCGAAAACGTTCTTAAATGTTTTTGTTTCGGTGAGATCGTTGAGGTGGGTGCTTGTTCCGTGAGCGTTGATATATATTTTCTCGGCGTCCACCTTGTCAATATCTTTAATGGCCTCCCTCACTGCATTAGCCGTGCATTTAGCTTCCGGATCGGGAGATGTAATGTGAAACGCGTCGCATGTCGAACCGTAACCGACGATCTCGGCATAAATTTTCGCGCCTCTCGCCTTTGCGTGATCGTAATCCTCAAGGATCAGAGCAGCCGCGCCCTCACCCATGACGAAGCCCTGACGTCTTTTGTCAAAAGGAACGGAAGCCGTGTCTTTTGTTTCGGCAGTCGAAAGAGCTTTGCACTGACCGAAGCCTGCGATAGCAAACGGATTGATTGCAGCTTCGCTTCCGCCGCAGATCATTGCGTCCGCGCAGCCGTACTTCACGGCTCTGTATGCCTCGCCTATCGCAGTCGCACCAGTAGCGCACGCAGTTGATACACACATATTCACGCCCTTGGCTTTATATGCGATAGCAATATTTCCGGCAGCAATATTACAGATCATTTTGGGAATAAAAAGCGGAGAAACACGTCTTGCTCCTTTTTCAAGGAAAACATCGTAATCACTGGTGAAGGTGTCAAATCCGCCCACTCCCGAACCGAAGTAAACGCCTAATCTCTCCTCTGCAACATTACCGAGTATGCCGCTGTCCTTTACCGCTTCGTCTGCTGCGTAGAGAGCATACTGTGTGAAAAGATCCATTTTTCTGAGCTGGCTTTTCTCGATAACCTTCGTCAGATCAACATTTTTTACCTCACCGGCGAATTTATACTTTGAATCTGTCGTATCATATTTTGTAATAAAGTCGATACCGTTAACACCCTTCACGGCATTCTCCCAGAACTCGGGAACGCTGTTTCCGATCGGCGTCAAAGCGCCCATACCTGTTACAACAACTCTTTTCATTTCTTTTCCTCCTTACAGCTTTTACATTGCAAGTCCGCCGTCAACGCGGATGACCTCACCCGTCACATAGGACGCGTCATCGGAACAAAGGAACGCGATAACATTCGCAACGTCCTCCGGAAGTCCGCCTCTCTTCATGGGGATCGCAGATGTAAACTGCTCTTTGACCTTATCGCTGAGCGCGTTTGTCATATCCGTCATGATATAACCCGGAGCAACCGCATTGACCGTAACTCCTCTTCCGGCAAGCTCCTTTGCGACTGATTTTGTAATTCCGATAACTCCTGCTTTTGAAGCGGAATAGTTCGCCTGACCTGCGTTGCCCTGAAGACCGACGATCGAAGAAACGTTGACGATTCTTCCCGCACGCTTCTTCATGAAGTGGGTGTAGGTATGCTTTATCATATTGAAAGTACCCTTAAGGTTTACGTTTATTACAGAATCAAAATCGGACTCAGTCAATTTTATCACGAGCTTGTCTCTTACGATACCTGCATTATTAACAAGGATATCAATGCCTCCGAACTCTTCGATAACCTTATCAACGGTTTCCTTTGACTCTTCGAAGTTCGAAACATCGCAATAATAAAGACCTACCTTAACGCCGAGAGCCTCAAGCTCTTTCTTCGCATTTTCGCCCTCCGCTGTATCTCCGACATAAAGAACAGCGATATTTGCGCCCTGAGAAGCAAGCTTCTTAGCGACAGCAAGTCCGATTCCTCTTGATGCTCCCGTAACAACGGCTGTTTTATTTTCTAAACTCATTTTTCAGTCCCCCGAATATTATAAACTCAATGCGTCAAGTGTTTCTTTGTTTTCAACATTGAAGACCTTAACGTCACCGTTAATTTTCTTTATCAAGTTTGCCAGCGTTTTTCCGACTCCGACCTCAATGAACGTATCAACGCCATCGGCGATCATATTTTCAACGGTTTTCTGCCATTGAACAGGGTTTATCACCTGAGCCTTTATCAGCGACTTATAATCGTCGCCGCTTCCGTAAGGCTTCGCCGTGACATTGCTGTAAAGCGGAATATCAGGCTCGGAAAGAACTGCATTTTCAAGATATTCTCCGAGACCCTCGGCTGCGCTGTTCATAAAGGGCGAATGGAAAGCTCCGCTTACCGCAAGCTTAACGCCTCTTCCCTTTTCGGCTTTAACCGCTTCACAGAGAGCGTCCGCATTCTCCTCGCTTGTCGCAACGACAGTCTGAGCAGGACTGTTGTAATTTACGGGATACGTATCTTCGAAGCGCGAAGCGATCTCTTCGACCTTTTCGGGAGGAAGCTTGACCACTGCGACCATCGTTCCCTTTCTCTCGCACGAAGCTTTATCCATAAGCTCCGCACGTCTGCACACAAGTTCAAAAGCCGCCTCATAGCTTAATACGCCGGAGAATCCCAGAGCGGCTATCTCGCCGAGAGAAAAACCTGCGACGCAGTCGGGACGGATCCCCTTTTCGCAGACTGCCGCAGCGGCGGCAAGATCAACTGCAAAAACACAAGGCTGAGTGTTGACGGTTCTGTTGAGAACTTCCTTTTCCCCACTGAAACACTGTTCGGACGTTCCGGCTCTGACGCTGTCCGCCATATCGAAAACCGCTTTTGCGGCAGGGGAAGAATCATAAAGTTCCTTTCCCATTCCGGGGTACTGTGCGCCCTGACCGGAAAATACAAATGCTATTTTACCCATTTTGAAGCACCTCCGAGAAGTTCCTCCGCCTGAGCAAAGATCTCGTCAACGATCTCCTGTGCGGTCTGTTCCTTTGTGATAAGTCCCGAGATCTGACCTGCGAGGACCGAACCGTTCTTTACGTCGCCTTCAACGGCAGCTTTTCTGAGTGCGCCGACGCCAAGATTTGCAACAGATTCGGCTGTTGCTTCGGGAGCGTATTCTTCTTTTATGAAGTTTCTGGTAAATGTATTTTTAATTCCACGGCATGTATTTCCGCCGAAGCGTCTTCCCGTTGTTTGAGTTCCGATATCATTGGCTTTGATAACAGCATCCTTATAGTTCTGATGAACTCCGCACTCTTTTGCAACGAGGAATCTTGTTCCGAGCTGGACTCCGCTCGCACCGAGCATAAATGCAGCCGCAACGCCTCTTCCGTCTCCGATACCGCCTGCCGCGATAACGGGGATATTGACCGCGTCCGCCACCTGAGGAACGATAGCCATGGTCGTAAGCTCGCCGATATGACCGCCTGACTCCTGACCTTCCGCAACAACAGCTGAAGCACCGCACTTTTCCATCTTTTTAGCCATACCCACGGAAGCGATGACGGGGATAACTTTAATTCCTGCGCCGATCCACATTTCCATGAATTTTGCGGGACTTCCCGCGCCTGTTGTAACTACGGGAACTTTTTCTTCCGCAACGACATTTGCCACTTCTTCCGCAAACGGACTTTGAAGCATAATGTTAACGCCGAAAGGCTTATCCGTTTCGGCTCTTGCTATTTTGATCTGTTCACGCAGATATGCACTGTCTGCGTTCATTGCCGAGATAATGCCGAGACCGCCTGCGTTTGAAACGGCAGCGGCAAGCTTTCCGTCGGCGATCCAAGCCATACCTCCCTGGAAAATCGGGTATTTTATTCCAAGAAGTTCACAAATGGGAGAATTAATCATGTAGAATTAACCTGCCTTTTCTTGATTTATATATTTTAAATGAAATACTTTATTTTTTATAAGTCACTATCCATAGCTTAAATATTATCGTCCGGCGATATTCACTTTGGATATGGATAATGATTAATAAACGTGTGAATTTTAAATCGGTGTTTTAAAGTTCTTCAACAAAGCCTTCGAAAGCAAACCGAGATCACCAACAAAGTTGGTCAAAAACTAACCGTAAAAGATCGACTCTCGGTCGGGGCGGCGAGCGCCGCAGGCAAACTGTCAAGCTTTTTCGAATGCAAACCG
>CACYDE010000039.1 GCA_902773045.1 uncultured Ruminococcus sp.
CCGAAAGCTGACGCAAGCAGCGATAACACGGTGAAATGCATCAAGTGTGGAGCAAATGTGAAAAAAGGCGTGAAGTTCTGCACATCCTGCGGAAACAAAATGGAAGCTGCGGAGGAGAAGAAGCCTGCCGAGAAGAAGGGATTTTTCGGTTTGGGAAAGAAGGACGAACCGAAGAAGAACGCGCCCGAACCTCCGAAGCCGCTTGACTTCACATTGCCGAGCAGTCAGGATACAATACTCGCGACGGATAATAACGAGTCGGAAAATTACTTTGACGCACCGACAGTTGTTCTTTCGCCTAATATGCTGAACAATACACCTCCGGTTAGCAACAACGCTGAGAAAAACAACAATATTTCTCCGCCTTCATTTTCGAAAAAGCCGGAAGTTAAATGTAAAGTTTGCGGTAAAATGGTAACATCCAACTTGAAATTCTGTACCGGCTGCGGTTCGGAACTCGATAAGTCGGGTGTGAACGATAGTCCTGTTCAGTCTGTCAAGCCGCAGATCATTAACCCCGACAGTCTGACACCCGAAACAAGGAAGTGTTCCAAATGTGGAACCGAACTTAAGAAAGGTGTGAAATTCTGCACTAAATGCGGAGAGAAAATCAGTGATGTACCCTCTCAGGCAGGAGCCGGTTTGAATTTCCCGCCGCTTTATGAAAACCGTGATGTGAGCGCACCGAATCTCAGCAATCAAACGATCCTTGCCTCAAGTCCGGAGTTTTCCGCAGATTATTCTCAACAGGTTTTCGAGCCTAAATCAAAGACAGAAAGAACTTGCCTCAAGTGTGGAGCAGTTCACACCAAAAAGGTGAAATTCTGTACTCACTGCGGAAGCAAACTTTGATAACAAAACGATACGGAAACAACGATCAAACATAACGCCCGATTCGCGCAGCGAATTTTTTGAGAGAAGTGGATCGGGAGATCGGTGTTTTCCTTGGTTTGAAAAAATCTGTGTTTTCTTCAATTGTAATGTTGAAGAAAACGCATCAAAAACAGATGGAACAGCAAGGGAGGATTTTTTATGTCTAAATTTTGCGGCAACTGCGGAACAAAGCATGATGATGATGCGGTTAAGTGCATGAATTGCGGCACACCATTCACAAATATGCAGCAGCTTATTCAGCAGCAGTCACAGGATCAGCCTCAGTTCGAAGCACAGCCACCACAGGATCAGCCTCAGTATGATCCGCAGCAGTCACAGAGTCAGCCTCAGTATGATCCGCAGCAGTCACAGGGTCAGCCTCAGTTCGCAGCGCAGCCGCCACAGGATCAGCAGCAGAATTCTCAAATTCAGTCTGTGCTTCCGGTTTATCAAGCAATTCCTATTAAAATTCCGGCAAATGTGAAGAAGATGATCGTTCCGGGAGCTATAGGAGCTGCCGCGCTCATTCTCATAATTGTTTTGGTGTCTGTTCTTACGTCAATGACGGGACATAATGCGCTCGTCAATAAATTTGAAAAAGCTTACACGGATTATGATTATGAAAAAGTTGCGGACATGTACAGCGAAACTACGCTGTACTCTTATGACAACGATAAGGAAGCTGTGGGTAGTCTGGTCGCAGAGAAGATGGAAAGGAATCTTTCATACTTTGATTCAAGGATAGGTCACGATTACAAAATCAAGTTTGAAATCGTTGACGATTATGAAATGGCAGATTCCCAGTTCGAAAATTTCAAAAGCGGATTGTCATATTTTGATGACAACAGCGATGATCCCATCAGCGGCGCGCGCATCATTGAAATGAATATGACTGCAAAGCAGAACGAACGTGAAGCTACGAAGAGAGTCAAGGTCATAATCACAAAAGAAAAAGGAAAATGGAAAATAGCACAGTTTTATAATTACTGATATTTATAATAAAACATAATATTGCCGTATAACTGTATTGCATGATCGCAATATAGTTACGGCAATGTAATTTGAATTTATTGTCAAACGATGTTATAATTATAGCAAACCAAACAAATATCCAGACAAGTTCGACGCCCCGGTAAGCGCATAGCTGCGTTGTCGTCCTCGACATACGCCAG
>CACYDE010000040.1 GCA_902773045.1 uncultured Ruminococcus sp.
GAAGTCAAGCCGCAAGGCGCAGGCTGATTGGATTGTGCTGCAAATGCCCTTGGGGTATCGTTAGACGGGCGTTCGCGGTGTTGCCTATTATCCGTTAAGAAATTTTTTTAGCTCTTCAAGTCTTCGTTCTGCGTCTTTCCGTCCGATCCGATATATCCTTTCAAGGTGATCGGGATCTGTGTCGGTTCGGGAGATGTCAAGCTCCGCCATCGGACGAATCAAGAAAACGGTTCCTTTCTTTTCTTCGCCGAGAATGTATTCTTTCTCGTCATTATACATTTTCGGACGGCGTATTACCGCGTTGACGAAGTTGGGGTACTTTTTGTAAACGATCTTTGAAAGGAAAGGTTGTTCTTCTGTTTTTACGTAGCTGTCCGTTCTCGTGGCAACGACAACGTTTTTTTTAAATCCCATATTCTGAAAAGCTTTCAGCGGGATACTGTCGGTGATGCCGCCGTCGAGAAGCTTTTTTCCGTCGACCTCGACCATCTTTGAAACGAGAGGCATAGAGGCAGAAGCGCGGAGATATTCCATCTGGTTCGGGTCTTTGAGGTCGTTTATTCTTATGTATTCCGATTTTCCGGTTTCTACATTTGCGACTACGGCATAAAATTCCGTTTTTGAATTTTTGAGCGTTTCATTGTCTATGGGGTCAAGCTTCCACGGTATCTCGTTATAGCAGAAGTCTTTGCCGACGATATCTCCCGTTGTGAGGAGAGAATAGAAGCTCATGAAGCGTTTGTCGGACGCGTATTTTTTGTAGTAGCGTATATTTCTTCCGGGCTGATTTGCGGCATAGCTTACTCCGTGGATCGCACCCGCGGAAACACCGATTATCCCGTCAAACGTAATTTTGTTTTCCATTAGAACATCAAGGACTCCGATAGTATAGGTGGCGCGCATTGCACCGCCCTCAAGAACCAATCCTGTTTTCATATTTCTTTCCTCTTTCTTATTTATAACTCTATAAAATTTACAGTGCTGTAAAATAAAGAAATTTACAGCACTGTTTCGTTATTCTTTCGTTTTATAGTACAACTGACAGTGGCAAAATCCCTCAAAATCGGGATCTGCGACCTGATCTCTGAATTCTTTGCACATGCATTTGTTTTCAGGTATGATCTCCAGACGGCACGGGCAGTAGCCGTTTTTCTTTTTAAGACCGTCGCGGATCATAGCGACAACTTCCTTGTCGGGGTTAAGCTTTATCGCCACTTTTTATACCCCCAAAAACTTCAGGATCTCATCTTTTTCGGCGTAGCCTAAATGCTTTGCGACAGGCTTTCCGTCTTTGAAGAGTATGAGAAGAGGAATGGAACGAGCGCCGTACTGTAATGCGAGAGGAGTGTTATCGTCAACATTAACTTTGGCTACCTTGATTCCGAGGTCGGAATCGGAGATATCCTCAAGAATAGGCGCGAGCATTCTGCATGGTCCGCACCAATCCGCGTAAAAATCAACGAGAACCGGCTCGCTGCTTTTCAGAACCTCTTGTTTGAAATTTTCCGATGTTACTTTTAAAGACATATATGTCACCCTTTCTTCTTGTTTATTATGCACTGTTAAAATAAAAACTATAACACACTTAGTATAACAAATCTTTTTGCGATTTTCAATATAAAAACGATAATTTTACAGTATGTTTATCCTTACTCTGCGGACGTCGATCGTAAAAAAACTATTGACAAAAAAGTCACAGTCGGATACACTGTTAATAGAAAGACGTCTCCGGAGATAAAGCCGGGTGTTTTTCGTGATATATTATCACGAAGGTCAACAATACTTCGGTCGGGTTTATTGTTATCTTTATGTTTCGGGATCGTGCGGACGGTTATTGTCTACTGTTCGGTTATTGAATGATTCCGTGTGATTTTGAATAAATTGCCGAACATAAAAGTTCGAAAGGAAGGGGAAATTTATGAAAGAAATATTGAAAGTTTCGGAGATCTCAAAGACATTCAGGCTGTCTTCCAAGCAGCAGAAAATAGAGAAAACGGACAGAAAAACGAAAACTGCGGTCGAAAAACTTTCGTTTTCGGCGTATGAGGGGGAGATCTTCGGACTTCTCGGCCCTAACGGAGCAGGAAAAACAACAACACTCAGAATGTTGGCGACGCTGATAAGACCCGATGAGGGAGACGCAGTGATCGACGGAGTGAGCGTAATGAAGCAGCCCGAAGAGGTCAGAAAAAAAATAGGCTTTCTCACAAGCGAGCTTAAGCTTGAAGATTTTTTTACGCCCGATTTTCTCTTTGATTTCTTTTCTGATCTTCACAAGGTTCCCGATGAGATCAGACTCAAAAGAAAAGACGAGCTGTTTGAAAAATTCGGGATAGATAAATTTGCGCAGGTCAAGGTCGCAAATCTTTCAACGGGAATGAAACAAAAAGTCTCCCTCGTAGTTTCGCTTGTCCATGACCCGGATATAATAATTTTCGACGAACCCACGAACGGACTTGACGTTATCACCGCAAAGGTGGTGACCGATTTTCTTCTTGAACTTAAATCGAGGGGAAAGACGGTTATCGTTTCGACTCATATCTTCAGTCTTATAGAAAAAATATGTGACAGAGTGGGAATCATTATCGACGGGAAAATGGCGGTGTGTGACGATCTTAAAAAGATAACGGAAGAAAAATCACTCGAAGATGTTTTCTTTGATCTCTATTTTGAAAGGAAGGGTGACGAAATATGAAAAACGGAACGCTCATAATATTCAAAAAAGAGCTTGCGAGATTCTTCGGAGACAGACGGCTTCTTTTCACAACCGTTATCATGCCGGGGCTTCTTATTTTTGTTATGTACTCGATCATGGGAAATGCGATGACATCAATGCTGGATACAAGCGATGAAGCGTGTAAGATCGCAGCGGTAAATATGCCTTCGGCGATAGAAAGTATTTTCCCGAAAGAAAATTATGAGTTCACGGAAATCGACGGAAGCGAACTCGATGACGCCAAAGAAAAGCTTTCGGAAAAGGAATACGACCTTTGTATGGTTTTTCCCGAGAATTTTGAAAAGTCACTGACAGACTATCAGCCCGGACAAAATGCGGACAGTGTTCCCAATGTCGAGATATATTACTACTCGGCAAGCATTTCCTCAAGCAACGCTTATTCTTCGGCCAGAGATATACTCGACGGAGTCGAACAGCAGATAAGCAATGTTTTTAATATCAACTTCGCCGAAAGCGCGGAGGATATGGCGAAATATGACGTTGCGACCGAAGCGGAAGCTTCGGGAACATTTTTGGCGATGATACTCCCTATGCTTCTGATGATGCTGATGTATTCGTCATGTGCGGCTCTTGCGCCGGAAAGCATAGCCGGAGAAAAGGAGAGAGGAACTATCGCCACTCTTCTGATAACGCCTGTTCCGAGAAATCAGATAATTCTGGGAAAGATCCTTGCGCTTTCCGTGATGGCGCTTCTCGGAGGTCTTTCAAGCTTCCTCGGAACTTTTCTCTCTATGCCCGCGCTGTTGGGTGATGTGGATGACGCGGTGGGAGGACTGTCGGGAGAGTATTATATGTTCACCGATTACGTATGGCTGATCGTTATAATTCTCGTGACGGTAATGTTCTTCGTAACGATCATCTCCGTACTCTCCACTCTTGCGAAATCCGTGAAGGAAGCTTCAACGCTGGTTATGCCGCTTATGATAGTCGTAATGGTCGCAAGCTTCGCTTCGATGTACGCCTCAAACGCAAAAGAGGAGATATATTGGTACTTTATCCCGATATATAATTCGATCCAGAGCATGATAGGAATATTCTCGTTCAGTATAGCTCCGGTCAATATGGCTGCCGCGATCATGAGCAATATTGCTTTCACTCTGATAGGACTGGTCGTTCTTACAAAGCTGTTCGGAAGCGAAAAAGTAATGTTTTCGAAATAATCGAACGATCACCGTCCGTAAGCCGCGGATATTGAATAACGAATAGGAGATTTGACGATGAAACTTAAAATGAGTTTGCCGAGAACAAAAATGCTCGATGAGGCAAAGAAAAGCAAAGGCCATTTTGTGATAGTGGAGATCCTGATTTTTATTGCTGTTTTTCTCGCCGGAAGCATAATGGAAATTCTTGTGATCGGAGTTCCTTACCTAAAGTACTTGTTTGGCAGCGAGGAATACGCAGCCGTTTCAAAGGCTTATTACAACGGGGAAATAACGATGGAGGAATTGACCGATCGTATTAGTGTTATAGCCTCGAATATCCCCGCATACATAACTCTTATCACGCTTTTCGCCACGATCGCAGCCACAGCTGTTGTGTTTATTTACTGTAGGTTCATTGAGAAAAGAAAGCTCTCGACTCTCGGCTTCAGAAAGAAAAACGCGCTCACCGAGTATATTGTCGGGGCGCTGGTCGGAGCGGCGTTATTTTCCCTCGCGGTAGGGATCTGTCTTGTGACGGGCGCACTGAAATATGACGGAGTGAGCAGCATCATCGAATGGGGAACGCTTGGTTTGTTCCTTTTGGGTTTTCTTTTTCAGGGTATGTTTGAAGAAGTTCTGGTCAGAGGTTACTTCCTTGTTTCTCTTCAAAGAAGAGTTCCCGCTGCTGCGGCAATAGTTATTTCCTCGCTGGCGTTTGCCGTTCTTCACCTGGCGAATCCGGGAATGAGCGTTCTTGCGTTCGTGAATCTCTTCCTGTTCGGTGTTTTCGCAGCTGTTTATATGCTGAAAAGAGGGAATATATGGGGCGTCTGCGCGGTTCATTCTCTCTGGAATTTTGTTCAGGGAAACTTTTATGGGATCAGAGTCAGCGGAATGGGAAATCTCACTACGATCTTTCAAATGACTTCGGTCGAATCGAAGCCGCTTTTCAACGGAGGCGATTTCGGACTTGAGGGCGGTCTTTCCGTGACGATAGTTCTTGTTCTCGCAACAGCAGCAATGCTCTTCACCAAGACAAAAGAAAGCGAGCTTGCCGCAGAAAGGGAATATGATGAAATTGACGCAGTTGCTGCGGAGTAACGAAAAAGCCAACGGAACAGTTTTCTGCGCCGTTGGCTTTGATGTCTGTATTGGGTATTATGTTACGCAGCTTCCGAAAATTCATTTTCAATATGGGAAAGTGCGTCGTCAAGCTCCACTCCGAATGCGTAAGCAAATTCCTCGCCTACAATTTTCTTGCAGAGATTCAGAGTCCTTTCATCGGCGCTGTGAAGTTTTTTGATAGTTTTTTTCAGTTCGTTGCGGTGGATCACAAGGCTTTTCATAACTGAAAGAAGTTCCGTGCTGAGACCGTTTGAAACGATATTCTGAAACATTTCGCCGCGGAGACGGTCGTCATTTTCCCATGAAACGTCTTTTTCTTTTGCGCTTATCATCATTTCATGGAGAGTTTCTTTCATCATGACGGGACGCAGCTTCGAAGCGAGAGCAGAGTTTTCCGTCGGAACATAGAGCGTTGACTGACCGCTGAAAATAGGTGAAAGTATGTAGTACATCACATCCGTACCCGAAAACTTTTCTTTTCGGATATCCACAAGGCGGCAGACTCCGTTGTTTCCGTAAACCAAAACGTCGTTAAGTTCATACATTGGCTTTTCCATATCCTTTCTTTCGTTTTAAAAATAAATACATCAAAAAATTTAAAATTTTATATTGACGCAATAACTCATATATAGTATAATTATAAAGATTGTACCATATACGAAGTGTGTAATATAATTATAACAAAATTTTAAGATTTTCGTTATAGTTAAATTTGACAAAGTTTAAATAATAAAATTGTTAAGATTTCTTCAGGATATTCCTTGACAATTGGGAAATTTTATGGTAACATAATTGTAGTTAATGTTAGCGGTTAGATTCCGCATACGTTCTGTCAATATCACATCTTACTCAGCAGATTTAGGCGCTGTGAAAAATTGAAGTGTTTATGCTTCAGTTTTCGCAGCGCCATTGGTTTTATGTGGAAAACTATTCGTAATGTTGAAAAA
>CACYDE010000041.1 GCA_902773045.1 uncultured Ruminococcus sp.
AAAATAAACAAACCCAAAATTTTAACACACAAGAATGTTATCCGTTCGGGCTGCAAACGGATAACTTAGGAACTGTTAGAAAATAAGCTGTGCAATTTAGACGCAGGATAATTTGTTCTGTGATAGGCACAATGCCACAGGAATACTGACATATTTCAAGGCATTGTAACAACGCACAAGACGAATCAGACAAGTATAAATCCACAGATTATTTTCTGACAGTGACTTAGCATTAAATCTTTTAGCTTATATATTTTACAACAAATCAAGGAAAAATGCAACTCTATTTGTAAGATTTTATAATATTTTAAGAAAATTTCCTAATATTAAGTGGGATTTTAGAAAAAACTCGCATTTATTATTCCTTGAACCAATAATAAATATTCTCAATTTATAACTATCGAGGAACAGAAGGTGATATAAAATTTCCACTCTGTTGTTGATGTAAAGAATAGTTTTCGCTTTCGAATCCGAGATTGTTCTTCTGTCAAAGCTATTGTCGTCACCCATACCCCCGGATCCATTCAATCGGTTACTCGGAACTCTGTTTAAATTCCTAAAAACTCAGTTTCGATCAGGAAAGATTGGGTAATTAGCATATGGGAAGTTTGAGTTATTTACGGTTTAAAATCCGAAGCCCTGCACATTTTGGTTTTGTCACAAAAACAGATTCATATCGTTTCTCAAACAACCGCGCGCAATTTTTTGCATTTTCCTCATCACGAAAGACCGCGAAAACCGCAGATCCGCTGCCGCTCATACAAGCTCCCAGCGCGCCGTCACATTCGGACAGTTCTTTTTTCAGATCCAGCAATTCCTCATTTTTCAGAGTATCTTCAAAGTCATTCCTGAGATTTTTTCCTATGATTCCGATATCATTGAAATCTTCAAGCATTTTGTCCGTTGCGCTTTCCGGAATTTCTGTACGTAAATCAACCGCACTGTAAGCCTGCGGAGTCGAGATTCCGACCGGCGGTTTCACAAGAACGATATAACATTCCGGCATGTTTTGAATCTTGGTAAGCGTTGTTCCGACGCCCTGAGCAAGAACCGTTCCTCCTCTTATGCAAAACGGTATATCAGCACCGATAGAAGCGCCGATCTCTTCAAGCTCTGTTTCGGAAAGTTTTTTTCCGCAAAGTTCGTTTAGTCCGAGCAGAACTGCCGCGCCGTCTGCGCTCCCTCCCGCAAGCCCTGCTTGAGTGGGAATATTTTTTTCTATATTAATATTATATCCCGTAATCGGCTCGTCAATTTCATCAAAAAACTTTTTTGCGCATTTCACCGCGATATTTCTCTCGTCACAAGGGACTCCGGGATAACTGCACGACACCGTGATCTCTCGGGAGTTGTTTTCCGAAAGGGTAATAACGTCGTACAGTCCGACAGACTGCATGATCGTTTTGACATTGTGATAACCGTCGGAACGCTTTCCCAATACATCAAGAGTCAGATTGATTTTTGCGTAAGCTTTAACTTGTATCTCCATAAAACACCTCATCATTCATTCACATAAATCCCAACAACGATCCCTGTGAATTCGTAATATTCAATGGTTATGCTTTTATCGTAATTGTTGAGATATTTTTCCGTGTAATAATTATGTTCATCTATTGAGGTTTTATTTTCCACAGCATCTTTTTGTTCTTGCGTGAGATCAACAACAGTCTGTTCGCCGACATTGTTCTCGAAGCGTACTTTCAAATTTCTGCGCTTTCCCATGAGTTGGAACTGATTTGTCGTCACGATCTGAACACCGTATAAAATATCTTTCATAGGATCAATAATATCCAAAGAAGAATTAACGGCAGCAACAATACAAATTATGCACATACAGACAGAAAACACTTTGTTATTTTTTGAGACCATCTTTTTAACACACAAAATTATCAGGATCACACTAAAAAGAATCATAAAGGAATCGATAACTGCTAATGAATATAACCCCGGCGCGCTTTTTAAATTAACTTTTATTATCGTACGTGAAATAATCAAAGCGGTATAGATCACGCCGGCTGCAGCGTAAAACCACGGAAATCTTTTCCGGACCTCCCGCTCTTTCCTCTTCTCCTGTTTTCTTTTTTTACTGCTCATTGAAACCTGTCCTCTTACAGAATCTAATCGTCAAAAACTCCCGTTGACCAAAGTCCGGCATTGTTTTCTTTCGCTTCCTTTTCAAGCTGTTCGAAATAATCACGATACTTATCATTGGGCGGTATTGTCAGCACCCGAGCATATCCGTCCTCAAGAAGCTTTGCGTTCACCATTGTTTCTTCGTCAAGATATATGTATACCAAAGCTCTGCCGTAACGATCGGTCGGCTCTTCATCATACTCGATATAAACATATCTGTTTTCAAGAAGCTCTTTGGTGTGAGCCGAAGCAAGCTTCCCTTCGGGAACATTTTTCTCCTTAGTCGGATGAACCGATTCAGGCGTATCAACGCCGATCAGTCTTACTGTCGTCACATCTCCGTCTATCGAAAGCTTCACGGTGTCTCCGTCAACTATTTTCACAACCTCGTAAGGACCTTCATACGGCGAATCACCGTTTAAAGGATACGTCCAGACTCCTATTATCGCTATAATCAGAATAACGCAAAAAACCGCTTCGACAGGCGACATTGTCAAATGAATATTTAAATTGTTCTTTCGGCTCAAATTTTGTCACCACCTCAAAAAACTTTCCGTCAAAATGTACCTGATTTCAAATCAATGAAAACAGGTACGCATTTTTGACTATTCAATATCGGAATGTTGTAAAAAACTGCCTTTGTCTTTCTTTGACCGGCAAACTTTATATTTATTGGCGCAGTCTTAAAACTCCTCTTTTATACTTCTGAGGAAAAGCGAAGAAAGACCATCCTGCGGAGAGATCTGCTTCGATAAGATCCGATCCACACAGTTCACTATCGGCATTTCAACATTATATTTTTGGGAAAGCTCAACTAACGCGCGCGAAGTGGCAACTCCCTCCGCAAGCTTCGTGTAGGTTTCACCCTTGATAAACTTTTCTCCGAACATTCTGTTTTGACTGAACTGAGAAAACAAAGTTGCCTCATAGTCTCCCAGATGGCAAAGTCCGTATGCCGAAAGCTCGTTTCCGCCCATAGCCTTGATGAGTCTTCCCACCTCATGAGTTCCTCTGCTCATCAGCGCGCCCTTCAGACAGCCGTAGCCATATCCGTCCAGCATACCTGCGGCGATTCCGATGACATTCTTTGCCGCTGCTCCTACTTCGCTTCCTATCAGGTCTTTTCCAAAATAGAATCTGATAAGCTCGCTTGAAAATTCATTGACAAGTTTTCTTTTGAGATTTTCGTCATCGCTGTCGATCACCATGCAGTTCGGAACGCCTTTGACAAAATTCTGAGGATGTCCTGGTCCAACCCAAACGGCAACCGGAACATCGCCCAAACATTCCTTCACGACCTGAGTCAGACGACATCCTGTTGTCTCTTCGATCCCTTTCATACAGAGAACAAAGCTTTTTCCGTCAAGGTCAAGTTTTCCGACATTCGCCAAAAACGACCGAAGCGCCTGACAGCTGATCGAGATAACAAGGATCTCCGCGCGTTCAACAGCCTTCTCAAGATCCGAAGAAATCTCAAGCGACTCGGGAAAAGTCAGCATACCGTTCTTTCTCGTTTCTTTAAGCTCGATAAACTGAGGCGCGTCGGCAAGCCCCCACGTCATAACATTATGTCCTATCTTATTAAGATACCATGCAATAAATGCACCCCATCGGCCGCAGCCCAAAACAGATATATTCATAAGCAACTCTCCCTTTATCCTAAGCGGTTTAAATAAAACGATCCAACCCGCCGTAGTTATTTATTGGTATGATTATACCATTACATAGTATAAATGTCAAAGATTTTTTATCGGTTATTTTTATAACAACTATTTAAAAATTTTTTAAATAGTTGTTGACAATTCACCGTACCGGTATTATAATCTATTTAAAATATATTTTAAATAGATTGGTGAGCAAATGGGATTACAGGAAATAATGTCCGCACTTTCGGACGGAGAACGGCGAAAGATCCTGAATATATTAAAAAAAGGAAAAATATCCTCGGGCGATCTCGCGAAAGAAGTCGGAATGACTCCTCAGGCGCTTTCCTACCATCTGAAAAAGCTTAAAACCGCTGATCTGATCTACGAATCAAAGTTTAAAAACTTTATTTACTATGAACTGAATCTCACTATTCTTGACGAGGTTGTTTTCTGGATAGACAGTTTAAGGAAGGATGATGAAAATGAAAAACAGAAATAAACATCTCATCGCTTACGTTGTTTTGATCGCGGTACCGCTTCTTGCCGATATTATCTCACTGTTTTTTCTTCCCGAGATTATTCCGTTGCATTACAGCTTAAGCGGAGAGGCTGACCGATTTGGAAGTAAATTCGAAATTCTTATTCTTCCGGTTTGCTTCGCCGTTATAGGAGCAGTTATATTTCCGGTCGCCGGATTATCCTCCAAAAACGAAACCTCAACGAAAAGCAACGAAAAAACAGTTCTGATCGTGGGTGAATGCTGTTTAGCCATGTTCTTGATAATAAATTTCTACACTCTCTATATCTCCGCAAAAGGAGTCACAAATATTTATGATCCTGATATAGATATCACAAGCGTTGCATTTATACCGCTCGGGATTCTTCTCATGATTTCCGGGAATATCATGCCGAAAACAAAACGGAATTCAATAGTGGGTGTACGGCTTCCCTGGACTCAAAAAAATGATGAAGTATGGAAGAAAAGTCAACATTTCGGAGGTATTGTTTCAATTGTCTGCGGTTTTCTGGTCTTATTATCTTCATTTATCTTTAAAGGAGCTGATGCGATCGCCGCGGTTATAATATCAATAACAATTATGACAATTATAATCACTGTTTATTCCTACCTTATTTATAAAAAAACCGATAAACAGTAACGAACGACAACTACAGCATTCAAAACAGTACAGAAATGAGACACTGCTGCGCGCCGAACTTCTGCTTTTATAATGTAAACCTTGGAACGGAGGGACGATATGAAAATTCTAAAAAACAAAGCTATTACAAAAAAAGCTGTGCTGTTCACACTTTGTATTCTGCCGCCCGCACTCGTCGGAACTTACTTTGCTGTCTCCGAGGTTTTAAAAAGTATTCCCCGGGAACAACGAGATATATTGATAGAGCAATGTGGCAGCGAACAAGCCGTGATATCCCTTTCTATCATACAGCCGATAATTTTAGTGATATTTTGTTCTTTCTTCGGATATCTTCTTTCGGAAAAAATCGGATTGATGAAACCGTTCAAAATCGAAAAAAAAGCTGCTGTAATCACATTGATCTCAGGGATCATCGGCGGCTTGATAATTTCATGCGACGCGTTCACATTCGCAAAAATTATTCCCGAAGTCGCGAAATCCTATGAAAGTCCGATAACCCCGATAAGCTTTGTATATTCCGTTCTTTACGGAGGAATAGTGGAAGAGATATTGCTTCGGCTTTTTGTAATGTCTCTTTTCTCACTGGCGATAAAATTCATTTTTTTCAAAAAGGAAGAAACATATTCCCCGAAAATTTATATCGCCGCAAACTTCATTGCCGCACTTCTTTTCACAGCAGGTCATCTTCCGGCTACCTTATCGCTGTTCGGAACGCTCACTCCGCTTATTGTTTTCAGATGCTTTTTGCTGAATGGTATGGGCGGATTAATTTTCGGATATCTTTACAGGAAGTACGGCATAGGATATTCTATGATTTCACACGCGCTTTTTCATATCTGTTCAAAATGCATTTTACTTATTTTTCTGTAAAACAAGCAGGTGGTTTTCTGCCACCTGCTTATTGCTGACCAAATTATTTTTTTGCTACCCCATCAATATGTTTATCAAAGTATTGATAAGTCCCATAACAAGACCTATCACGGCTCCGAGGTTTACGATGGTATCAAGCTCCTTTTTCATTACCTGCAAAACAAGCTCTTCAAGCTGATCCATATCCATCGCGTTGATCTTGTCCTCTATCATTTTAGAAATATCAAGCTTTTGGAAAAGCTCGTCAAGCGCTCTGTCAACAGCTTTTCGATAAACTTTGACAACCGTTTCATCGACTTTTTCATTTGTAATCTCCACGCTCTCCAGAAGGCTGATTATCGTTCTTGATTCGATATCGTCAAGCTTTTTTCCGACTTCATTCCCGATAACCGTACCGCCGTTTTTGTCAATATATTTTTGAACCTCATCACCTATCATCTTTGTGATCGATGAGATCAGATCATCGGTGATGAACATCTTCAGCATCGGGTTCTGAGTTTTTTCACGAACGACCTTTCCGCACTCAACCGCAACAATATTTCCTATCCCTATGCTGTTCACGGAAGAGATGATCTGTTCTGTTATCGTGTCGGAAATTCTGACTTTTAATTTGGAGTATCCTTCATCATCAAGCTTTCCGACAGCCATGATCTCGGTTTTTATCTCTGCGCCAAGAACCTCGTGAACTCTTCCGAGAACCGCAGTCTGTGCATTTTCGCTTATGAGTCTGGATTTTATATCTTCCTTTGTGATAAGAGTATTTCCGACAACATTACCTACTGCCTTAGCAAGCCGAGGTTTTCCTTTCGGGATCGCTCCCGGTGTGAAAGGGATAGTCTTTCCTAAAAATTTGACTTCGTTTTTCGGTCTGAAAAGCATCTTCACCGCAATATAATTTGTTCCGTAACCTATAACGGTTCCCATTACAGGCGTAATAATATACTTTAAAATCATTTATTCACCATTCCAAACAACTAAAATAATCAATTCCACTCGGCAGGGTAAAGATAATTCGGATCACCCTTTACAAAACCGTACATTCCGAGCGTGGGCGCGTAGATATACCAATAATCGCCGCTTGTGTCAAGAACATAAACCTGTTCCTCATAGTAAAGCGCACCGAGAATAGACTCGCTGTCCGCGTTCGGTTCACTTCTGAGTGCGAGATAATCCACATCCACATCAACGATATATATGCTGTAACCCGAATTCGGCGCTTCACCCTCACCGACATATCTTCCGTCCGCAGACTTTCTGCTTGCGGTCTTGCTTTCGGTCTTGCTTTCGGTCTTGCTTTCTGTTTTACTCTCTGTTTTGCTTTCGGATTTGCTTTCTGTTTTACTCTCTGTTTTGCTTTCCGACTTACTCTCCGTTTTCTTTGAAGAAACGCTTTCTTCCTTGATTTTCTCTTCCGAAAGAAGCATGCTGCTTATATATCCCATTTTACCGTTCTTGTCACTGACTCTCCACATTCCGGAATTCAGCATGGCGATCACCGTTACCCCTTCGTTCTTTTTCAGGGACTTTATTTCCACAGACGCGCTCTCATCTTCGTACATCACCACAGAGTCCGATTTTGAGTAATATATCTGACCATAGGAAACCTCGGACGAATCAACGACAAGGTAACAATCCTCAACATAACCGAAAGCCGCAAGTGTTTCGCTGTAAATAAAAGAGTAGTCCGTAATGCTGCTGTTTATAAAAGAAACGCTGTCGCCGAACGAAAGTTCTCCGATTACATCGCTGTTTTCCCTTTCGTCCTTGATGACCTCGACTGCGGAAGACCCGGAAATAAACATTGTTTTATATGCCGAGGTATCAAACGACGGTTCTTCCTTCTTCGAATCGCTCGATTCATTTTCCGATGAAACTTCGGAAAAGACTTCTTCTGTTTCGGATCCTGTTTTCTCATCGGCTGCACTTTGAATTTCCGAAGTATCTTCAACGGATTCGGTATCGGCGTCGTCGCGCGCAAGTTTATTAACGTCTATCTGACAGCCGCCAAAACAGGAAACAGCCGCCAAAATCACAGCCATTAAAAATGCTGTTCTTTTTTTCATATTTTTCCTCCATTTATCCCGAGATCAATTATCTGAAATACTTATCGTGCCATGATTTGGAATCCGAATACTTTTCAAAAAGATCATCGGCTAACTCAAGAATAGTATCACTCAGTTCAAGTTTTTCTTTCCATTTTGCGGAAATATTGTCATAACCAATTATTGCCCCGACTATATTTCCCGTGATGGAGCCTGTTGAATCACTGTCGCCGCCATGATTCACGGAAGCGATCATTGCCATATCAAAATTATCCCTGTATTTAAGGCTGCAATAGACAGCGATAGCCAATGCTTCCTCCGCAACCCAGCCGCCGCCTATATTCTCTATATTTTCAACATCGGTAAGTTCGTTCTTTGACAGTTCAACTGCCTTTTTCATAAGATTCACGTAGTAATTCAAATGTTTGTGACTGCCGTAAAGCTTTGAAACAAGGTCGCTGCTCTCTGTAATTATTCCCTCGAGAGTATCGCCCTCGCAGCATCCGCCATAAACTATCCTGTGAACTATCTGAGCTAACGCCGCCGCCGGAATATATCCGAGGGAGTGACCGTGAGTGATAGCCGCAGTTTCTGCTCCCAGCTTCATTATATATTCAATGTCAATATCATGATCGTAAAACAAACCCACCGGGGCTGCACGCATTACGCCTCCGCAGCCCTTGCTTTTATTGATAGGCTCGGAAACACTTCCCATTTTTCCGCTGCTGAGAGAATTCAGACAAGTTATTCCCGGTGCTCTGGGTACATGAAGCTCTTCGACATCAAAAAGCCATGTAAAAGGCTTTTTTAACTTTTGTCCGTACTGACAGGCATACCAGTCAAGATAACTTTTGTAAATTGACTTTTCGGGGGAATACTCTGTTCCGTTAACCGTATTTATGGTAAAACAGTTCAACAGTCCGACAGCTGTAAACAGCGTCATCTGTGTATCGTCTGAGATCACGGCTTTTCCGTTCGCAAGATACGGCAGCAGGTTTGTGATTCCGGATTCACCGTATTTTTCTGTTATACCTTCGTATTTCATAAATTCAACAGGATAACCAAGCGCGTCTCCTATTGCACCGCCGATCAATGAACCTCTGATCTTATTTTTTACGCTTTCCACCTTTTTTTCCCCCTTTACTCTCTTTTCCGTAAGAAAGCTTGAAACGCTCTTTCGGAACTTCAAAAATCTGATCGAAAAGAAAACAATATTTTTCATTTAAAAATCCGTTCGCATGATAGTGACCGAAGAACCAGTAATCAAACTCGCATTTCTTGCTTATCTCTTCAAAAAAGCATGTGAGTCGGTTGTCGTCTTTTCTTCCGAGTTTTTCTTCAACGAGACACTTCGGCGCACAATGTGTTATCATGTAATCAACCTTGTAGCCGCATTTTTCCAGTGTTTCTTTCGCTTTTTCATATTCCGCGTCGTTTGGGAGTTCTTCCTCCCACCATGATTCCCCCTTGACTCTGTAGAGAATCTTTCCGCTTCGGTCAAGCTTTTTTTTCTTGGCTTTAAAATCCGGATCGTTCTTATCAAGGATCCCGTCTTCAACGTCATGAGAAGCCGCGCCGCCCATCGCAAATATTTTCTTCCCGTCAATTTCAAAAAGATTTCCTCTCATCAGGTGAATGACCGACGGACGAATAAAATGCACTTCTCCCCCGTTCCACTGTTCAACCGGATAAGAATTCAAAAGCTCAAAGTTCTCATGATTCCCGTCAACAAATAACGTTGTGAACGGTTTTGACTCCAGCCAGTCAAACATATACTTCTCTCTCGGCGAATCGTCCCAGATTCCGAAATCTCCGCAAATAATCACATAATCCTTCTTTGTCAGTCTCTTCTGTCGATGGAAATTTGCCACAGAAAATTTTTCGAAGGAACCGTGAGTGTCCCCTGTCACAAAAATCATTTCTATCCCTCCTATGCTGCTGCGATTCTCCTCTGAAATCTTTTGAGTGAGCAATATACCGTTAAAGGCTCCGCCCTTATAAACCCGTCAACTTTCGAGAAAGATGGATCAAAACTTCTTCAAGCTTTGCTATCCTTACCCTGTGGATAGCGGTTTTAACAATAAGCAAAAAATTGATTGTTTTGCTTTTAAGGCAGAACCGGTAGAATAATTTTATTATATACATAACATACCGTAAATTCAATAACAAAATTGTTAATAATACCTCAATATAAAATAAAAATAAAAGCCGTCCGACAAACGCCGAACAGCTTTGACTTAATATTATATTATCCGCCGAAAAATCCGTCGTACTCGTTTCCGGAATCATTTGAAGAACTGCTTGTGAAAAATCCGTCATCAAAACGATCATCCTGAGCCGAACCCTGAAACTGATCCTGCGGCTGAGTCGGCCGGGACGGAGCGCTGTAAGCTTCACCCTGATTCTGCGGTCTTTCGTCAAGGAGTCTCTCTGAATCGCCGAACATAGCGTCCGTTCCGTCATCATTCTTGTTTCCGGATTTTCTTTCCTGCGCGATCCGATAGATAGATCTTTCATGCTCTATGTTATCAATATCTCTGTTTTTCTTAAAGCCCTGCACAACAAGCACAAGAGCAACAGCCGCGCATGCATAGAAAATAAGAGAAATATAAAATCTTGCGCTTATACTTGAAACAGACTTTGCAGTATCTATATAATATTCGGTTATTTCAAGATCTCCGATATTTGTACTTTCTCTGAGCTTGGAAGAAACGCTTTCCTCGGCGGACGTATTCTTTTTCAGAACACCCGAAAGCTCCACAGCTTCTGCGGCGTCGCCTTTCGAGGAAGCTCTCCACAGATTGTTGAACAATTCATAATTGTCCGATGAACCCGGACATTTCACAAGAACAAGCTTTTGAGGATTATCCTTGTCGATCGGATTTCCTCCCACCGTCACAAGGTAGTAGTAAGCCCCGTTTTTCAACGTGAAATCGGAATCTTCTCCGCTGTCGTTTTCCGCACAGCCTATAATATTATAAAGCTCGCCTTCGATCGGTCTGTTGGTTCTGAATTCGACTGCGGTCACTTCATTGAAATTCAGCGTTCCTCCTCCGAGAATCCTGTTGAACATCACGGAAAATACAGGCGCGGAAATTATGATCGCAACGATCAGGAAAACCGCAAAAACGGCGATCTTCGGAACTACATTTGACTTTTTCATAAAGGAAACCCCTTTCTCGGCGTGTTACTGATATCGGTCTTTTTTCAGGCTGACTTTGTCAACGGAGTTGCTGTCATGAGCATTTGCATAACGGTTATCCGCATTATAAGATGTATTTGCTCCGTAATTCGACGAAGGTGAATAATCACCGTTCTGCGAAGCGTAGCCGTTATTCCGGGGAGCATAATTTTCTTGAGGAACATAAGCTGCATTTTTTGGAGCATACCCATTGCCGACGGCAGGAACAAAATCTGCATTTTGATGGTTCTGCTGCGGGATATACGCGTTGTTCTGAGGCGGATAAACATTGCCGTTCGGGACATATCCGTTGTTTTGAGGCGGATAAACATTGCCGTTCGGAACATATCCGTTGTTTTGAGGCGGATAAACATTGCTGTTCGGAATATATCCGTTGTTCTGAGGAAAGCCGTAAGCCTGCTGAGGCTGCGCAATTTTTGCTTTTTTAGAGTGTTTTACATTCAAAACGATAAGAATTACTAAAATGATGAAGAGAAAAATCGAAATTACGACCGACCCGATAAACTGATTGCACAAATCGGAAACCGTTTGCGTGCAGTCAAGAGTATAGTTTGCAAGTCTCGCGTCAGACATATCAAAATTGTTAGTCGTAAGGCTGCTTTTCCAATTATCGTACTCGTCAACCACATCCGACTCGTTGCTTACCAATATGCCGTCAACCGCGATACCTTCTGTGAGAAGGTACTCATATTGCTTTCCCTCATCAAGGTCAGCAAGATAAAGATGATCCAAATCCTCGCTGAGTCTTGTATACGCCGGAGCCTTCACGATCATATAAGTTTCGGTCTCGTACTCAAGATCTATCAAATAGTAATAATTGGAAATATTATCATAATTATCGTACTCCTCGGCAAGAACGGAATATACATAGTATACTCTTCCGCCTACCGGAAGGTCCTTCGTCAATTGGCTTTCCGCCAGGTATGAAATATCGGAAATACCGTCAGACAAATTTTTCATGAAAACCCCCGACGTTTGAATCATAAGTGAAAGAAAGCAAAGCAGACCCAGCCCTACAATGGCGGACAATATCCACAAAAAAACTCTTTTCATAACACGATCCTCTTTTCAAAAATAATATATCAATAATGGTTGTCGTAATCTCCGCTGCCAAAATTATTGTAAGATGGATAACTATCGGAATTCACGCCATCATTATACGGGCTTTGTCCCGATGAATAATTTTCTTGACTCATAAAATCGTTTGGCTGTCCGTAATCCAAAGAACTACTCTGCGTTTGGAAACCATTTGAGACCCCGTAATTCTGAGAACCTCCCTGAGTTTGGAAGCTTCCGGAATTCTGACGTCCCTGAGACGAAAAATTCTGTTCAAAAGCTTTGACCGAACCACTCTGAGCCTGAAAGCCACCCGACGAGCCATAGGTCGGATTCTGATCGAAACCGGTCATGGCAGAAGAATTAAAAGTCATTGTCGGATCATAACGATTTGAAGGAACCGTATTCACTGCAGGCGCAGAATTCGGTGAAGAATAGTTATTGCCATAAGGAGAATAAGAAGGCAACGGAGAAGGAGAAGGAGAAGGAGAAGGAGAAGGAGAAGACGATGGCGAACCATAGCCCACAGCGCCGTAAGAAGGTTTCCTTCCGCCGAAAAACTTGACAAGCAGGAAAATTCCCGTTCCGACAAAAGCGATCAAAAGCACAGAACCTACCCAAAATTCCTTTATTCTTGTGGCAACGGTTTTTGTGCAGTCAAGAGTGTAAGGCGCAAGCATTAATCCCTCGTCATCATCAAAGTAACTTACCCATTCGTTATAAAACCCTACTATTTCGGTATCATTCCGTGTCAGAATCCCGTCGACACGAAAAGCAGCGTCATAGAGATCATCCAACGTTGTATTGTCGTCCCAGAACAGATCAACCAAGTTGTCTGCCTGATCGGTCATTCCCGAACGTGCTGAGGTTTTTAGCAGCATACAATATTCTTCATCTAAGGGAATAACATAATAATAAGCATTTGTTGTTTCTGTTGTACGTCCCGTATACCTTGATGTTTCTTCGGTAACATAAGACGCGATGCAGTCATAGACCATAGAGCATTCTCCGTTGACCGCCATATTTTTACTCATTTTATTTGGTTCAAGGGAATAAAGATCTGTAGTTCCGCTCGACATCTGGCTGAAGAAGACGCCGCTTCCGGAGCTTAAGCATAGGACTATACCAACTATCCAAAGCACGACCCCGCTGCAAATAAGCCTGTATTTGATCTTCATAGAAACTACTCCCTTTAGATTTGTTAAAACTTTTTTAATATATTCAGTATAACACATACCTTGATGTTAGTCAATTGTTCAAAAAGTCTATTTTTATTAAAATTTACAGACTTCCGCCCTTTCTCTTCCCAATCGACGGCAGCGGTTATTTTTGTAACATCGGAAATCGGTTACAAAATATAAATAATTTTTAAAGCTTCTTGTAAAGGTGTTGACTTTTTTGATAAAATTGGATATCATATAATTGTAATATAATTCAAACGGCGATCAGTGAATTATTGCTGTGAATCATGGAGGTGTTTTGTTTTTATGAAAAAGAGTCATTGGGGAATAATTATTGGAATTGTAACATTTGCTGCTGCTGTTTCTGCGGCTATCACAGCTTTTCTGCTTGTGAATGAAAAGAAAAAGAGAGACGAAGAAGAGCTGGAGCGTTATCTTGATTGTTCCATTCAGTAAATTTCCGATTAAAACATTAGTATGCACTTTTACGTGACAGCTTATCTTTAATACTTGAAAAGGTAAGCTGTTATTTTTCATGTCAGGGAGGCGAAAAATTTTGAATATCCTCGAAAAAATATATGAACTCGATCACAGCGTTCTGCTTTTTATTCAGGAAAACTTGAGGAGCGATATTCTCACTCCGGTCATGCAATTTTCCTCGCTGCTTGTAAATGCCGGGATAATATGGATACTCATATCTCTTGTAATGCTTATTTTTAAGAAAACAAGAATGATCGGGCTGATTACACTTTCTTCCATAGCGCTTTGCTTCATTGTAAACAATCTTATGATAAAAAACCTTGTTGCGCGGGCAAGACCTTTTGATAGATACACAGACCTTTTTCCGCTGATAAAAAAACCGACCGACTATTCTTTCGCCTCAGGTCACACGACAGCTTCGTTTGCAGCATCGGGGATCCTGTCCCGTTTTCTTCAAAAGCCGCTGGCGGTTCTCGTCATCTTGTTCTCATTCATAGTTGCTTTTTCAAGGCTTTATCTCGGAGTCCACTATCCGACAGACGTTATATGCGGTTTCCTGATCGGAATTTCGGGAAGCACGATCATACATATACTTTACTCAAAAAAATTCGATCTCGACGGATATAAACTTTCAAAACACACATAATATTAACTCAAACTTCCCATACTCAGAATTACAATAAATGCCGAGTCTATCGTGAGTTGTCGATGTAAAGAATAGTTTTCGCTATCGAATATAAGCCTGTTCTTCGATCAAAGCTATTACCATCACCCATACCCGAAAGCCCCCTTTCCCTCAAGGAAAAGGGGGCTTTCGGGCGCTGTGAAAAATTGAAGTGTTTATGCTTCAGTTTTCGCAGCGCCATTGGTTTTATGTGGAAAACTATTCGTAATGTTGAAAAA
>CACYDE010000042.1 GCA_902773045.1 uncultured Ruminococcus sp.
AGGAACTGTGAAGAAATAAATTTTCAATTTATGCTTAGGATAATTTGTTCTGAACAAGGCAAATTTTTGCAGGAATACTAACGTATTCAAGAAAATTTAACGCAGTTCAGGGCAAATTAGACAAGCAGAAATGAAAAGTTATTTATAAACAGTTCCTTAGTATTTCTGCGGCGTTTTTATGCACTCTCTTGATAAAAATCTACTGCGCATCTTCGCCGCGATGTCTGTGCGGTGTTGTCCTAAAAAACATACATAAGAAAAACTTATGATTTTCATTAAAAATCGGAATTGATTTATCCCAAAGATTATTGTATAATTGTATCAATAAATCAATTTCGGAGGTAAAACTTATGTCAAAAATTCTCATTGTCTACTACTCCCGCAAGGGTGAAAATTATTGGAACGGCTCAATTAAGAGTATCACAAAAGGCAACACAGAAAGAGTTGCGGAGTTTATACAGAAGGCTGTCGGCGGCGATTTGTTTGAGGTTGAAACAGTCCGCAGCTATTCCGAAAGCTATATGACCTGCATTGATGAAGCAAAGCAGGAGCTTCGTGAAAAGGCTCGTCCCGAAATTAAAGCGTATCCCGATAACTTTGAAGAGTACGATACTATCTTCGTCGGTTATCCGAATTGGTGGGGTACGATGCCTATGTGTATGTTCACTTTGCTTGAAAATTACGATTTCGCGGGGAAGACGATCATCCCTTTCTGCACGAACGAGGGCAGCGGAATGGGCGGCAGTGAGCGCGACCTGAAAAAGCTTTGTAAGGGTGCGAACGTTAAGCCGGGACTGTCAATTCACGGAGCGGAGTCCGAACAGTCCGAAAGCAAAGCTGCCGCATGGGCAAAGAAATCGTTATGAGTGAAGAAGATAAGATCGTTGAGCTTTACAAGGATATGTACACGGCTATGATTCGTAAGGATAAAGCAGAACTCGAAAGAGTACATGATGACTGCTTTATCCTTTACCATATGACAGGCATGAGGCAGAACAAAGATGAGTATATTTCCGCAATTCTTAACGGAACGCTTAATTATTACTCCGCTGTTCATGAAGATATAGGGGTAACTGTCAGCGGCAGTACGGCAATTCTTAAAGGCAAAAGCAGAGTGACGGCGGCTGTGTTCGGCGGCGGTAAACATACATGGAGATTGGAACTTGATTTTAATTTGATCCGTAAAAATGACGAATGGTACTTTACGTCGGCTTCCGCTTCTACATATTGAATAAAACAATAGGTGAATTATATGCTGAAACAAATCAGATATTTTCAATCGGTAGTAAGACTCGGAAGCTTTACCGCAGCAGCCGAAGAGCATTTTATTTCTCAGTCGGCAATATCGCAGCAGATAAAGGCTCTTGAAACGGAGCTTGGCGTGGAGCTGCTTCAAAGAAAAAAACGCAGTTTTACATTGACAAAGGCCGGAGAATTTTTCTACAAGAGAAGTCTTGTTTTAGTTGCTGATTATGACGCAATATTCCGAGAACTTCATCACCTTTCGGGGGGAAGTGAACAGCACTTGAAAATAGGGGTTTTGCGAGGTTACAGCGGAAATAAATTCAGGGCTGCGGTCGCCGATTTTTCCGCAGAATTTCCAGATGTTTCCGTTGATATAACAACAGGCAATCACGAGGAACTGTACAATGACCTTCGCAGCGGTAAAATAGATATTGCACTTAACGACCAACGCAGAGCATTTTCTGATGAGAATATATTAATATAGTACTCGATATGCAGGAGTATTGTATAGAGTTATCGGCAAACAATCCTATTGTACAGCTTGATTCCGTGAATGCGGAGGATCTTAAAAATATTCCGTGTATTTTGCTTGCAAGCGGATCTCAGCAAGAAACGGAGCAAATGTTTTATCGGGAGTATTTCGGTATTCGCAGCGATATAAGATTTGCAGATAATACAGAGGACGCTCGTATGCTGATTATCCGGGGTAAGGGGTATATGCCGATAGAAGGCGGCGAGAAATATGTCGGCGGAGAGATCACAAGAAAAATCAAGCTTACAAAAAACGACAAGCCGATCATCCGGCGATACTGTGCATTCATCAAGGCGGACAATTTTACAAAGCATACGGAAGAATTTCTGAATATTTTAAAGAAACATTTTTTTGATAAATCGTAATTTATCCGGAAAAAGGTGTTAAATTAAAAATGAAAAGATCAATAGTGAAGAAACTTTTCTCTCTAACATTGGCATTCATACTAATATTTACTATTGGCGGATGTTATTTGGGTACAGCGGCTAAAGAGCGTGGACAGGGACAAAAAATTGGATTGAAACTCATCGAGTACATTAACGATAAAGATACAGATTCAATTGTTGAACTGTTTTCCGAAAAGGTGCAGGACAACTTTGATCTTGAAAAAGAGATTGAGGATTTTTATGCTGTTCTTGGAAGTGATATCGAATCGTATGGCCGCTTGAAATCAACAGATATTGAAGTCTGGTACGATAAGGGGAAACTCACTCATGCAATAATCAGTGTCGAATTTTACGATGTAATTACGGAGGATGGCATACAATATGATGAGTTGAGTTTTACTTACATTGCTGTAGATGAAGATAAGGACAGAGTAGGTATTGAGGCGCTTTCATTATGTATCGACGATGAGGAAACAGCTGTAGTAGGCGGATACCCGGAATGAGAAAGCTTTCGACACGATGAAGGAACGATGCCCCGAAAGTTGATCCTTCAAAAGCCGCAATGCGCTCAAAAAGGAGCAGGATAAGAGATAGTTGTAGATATGAGAAAACCCGACTCGAAGGAGTTTGCCTTGGGTCGGAAAATGACGGAACTTTTATTTAAGCTTAACCACACTATGCCGATGTCCGAGGAGTATAGTCAGGTTTTAAAAGAAATTTTCGGTGATAATATCGGTGAAAACACGTACATTGCTCCGCCTTTAAACGGAGCGGCGATAAATAAGCTGATAATAGGAAATAATGTTTTTATCAACGGTAATCTTCTTGCTATGTCGAGGGGCGGTATAATTATTGAGGACGACGTACAGATCGCAGGAAATGTTTCTCTTTTGAGCAATAATCACGATGTGTATGAAAGAATGATCCTCACCTGCAAGCCGATACTCATCCAAAAAGGAGCATGGATCGGTGCAAATGTTGTGATCCTGCCCGGTGTTTCAGTAGGTAAACATTCAATTGTCGGGGCAGGCTCGGTTGTTACAAAGGACGTTCCCGATTATGCCGTAGTTGCCGGTAATCCGGCAAAGGCTATACGAATGCTTGATAAAGAAAAATTTGAACAGGAGTGAGCTGTAATATGAAAGATGTAATGATCGTAACAGGTGCAGGACAAATAAGCATGGCGATCGCAAGACGTGTGGGTTTTGGCAAGAAGATCATTCTTGGAGATAAGAAAATCGAGAATGCCAATGCTATCGCTAAGATCATGAACGAAGCAGGCTTTGACGTCGAGCCTGTTGAAATGGATCTGTCATCGCGTGAATCAATTCTCACAATGATAGATAAGGCTAAGGAATACGGCGAAATCAAATATTTGGTGAACGGTGCGGGAGTTTCACCGTCGCAAGCCCCTATCGAAGCAATTTTGAAGGTTGACCTTTACGGAACGGCTGTTCTCCTCGAAGAAGTGGGAAAGGTTATCGCAAAGGGTGGAGCAGGCGTTACGATCTCAAGTCAGTCGGGGTGGCGTATGCCACAGCTTACAGCGGAGCAGGACAGACAGCTTGCGACTACTCCCACAGAGGAATTGCTTTCTCTTGACATCCTTAAACCCGAGAATATCGAGAATACACTTCACGCTTATCAAATGGCTAAACGCTGCAATGAAAAAAGAGTTATGGCTGAATGTGTGAAGTGGAGCGAGCGCGGTGCAAGACTCAATGATATAGCCCCCGGAATTATCGTTACTCCGCTTGCGATCGACGAGTTTAACGGACCTCGTGGGGATTTCTATAAAAATATGTTCGCAAAATGCCCGGCAGGCAGACCCGGAACAGCCGACGAAGTTGCAAATGTCGCCGAACTTCTTATGAGTGAAAAGGGAGCATTTATTACCGGCTCGACATTTCTTATAGACGGAGGGGCAACGGCAAGCTATTTTTACGGACCTTTACAACCAACAGAATAGTCGGAGGTGCTGTAAGTGAAAAAATGGTTTTTACTTGTGTTAACGATTTTATTTGTGTTCGCAGCTGCAGGCTGTTCAAGTTCAGGTCAAACTGAAGCCGCAATTGAACAAACAAAATCTGTTACAGAATCGGAAAATC
>CACYDE010000043.1 GCA_902773045.1 uncultured Ruminococcus sp.
CGCCAGTATGCCTTCGTCCTCCGCCTTGCTCTGCACTTACCGGCATCGTCTCCTTTTGTCCGTCTATTTATTTGGATTGCTATAAGCATAAATTGAAAATTTATTTCTTCACAGTTCCTAACTCATTCAAAAACCCTGAAAAATTAACAGAAAAATCTTGAAATTTCTTTCCTATTGTACTATTATATAATATGTTAAGTTATGTTTCAAGCAATTTTACAAAAGGAGATTATAAAGTGAAGATTTTAGTTATTAATGCCGGAAGCTCTTCTCTGAAGTATCAGCTTATCGACATGGACAATGAAAAGGTCATCGCAAAAGGAAACTGCGAAAGAATCGGTATCGACGGTATTTTCGGATACAAAACAGCCGACGGCAGGGAAATCAAAAAAGAGGTTTCAATGCCCGATCACCGCACCGCATTCATGCAGGTCAAGGACGCGCTCACCGACAGTGAAGCAGGAGTCATCAAGGATCTCTCGGAAGTTTCCGCGATCGGTCACAGAATAGTGCAGGGCGGCGCAAAATTCAGCGAATCCGTTCTTGTTGACGAAAGCGTCATCGAGGGTATCGAAGCTCTTATTCCGCTTGCGCCTCTTCACAACAAAGGCCACGTTCAGGCTATCCGCGCTTGTATTGAAGTATTCGGCGAGAACGTTCCCCAGGTAGTTGTATTCGATACGGCATTCCACTCGACAATGCCGCCGAAAGCGTACATTTATCCGATCCCTTATGAGTACTACGAAAAGTACCAGATCCGCCGCTACGGTTTCCACGGAACATCTCACAGATATGTAAGCAAATACTGCGCTGAACTTATGGGAAAAGATATCAAAGACCTCAAACTCATTACATGTCACATCGGAAACGGTTCGTCGATCACAGCAATCGACGGCGGCAAGGTTATCGACACAAGCATGGGTCTGACTCCTCTTGACGGTTTCATGATGGGTTCAAGAACAGGAACACTCGACCCTTCTGTCGTGACTTTTATCGCCGAGAAAGAAAATCTTTCACCGTCCGAAATGAGCGATCTTCTCAACAAAAAGTCGGGTCTTCTCGGAGTCTCGGGAATTTCAACAGATGACAGAGACGTCACAAAAGCCGCAAACGAGGGAAATGAAAGAGCTCAGCTCGCCCACGAAATTTTGCAGTATGAAATTTCCAAGTTCATCGGAAGCTACTATGTTGCTTTGGGTGGCTGCGACGCTATGGTATTCACGGCAGGTCTCGGAGAAAATCAGGCTCACCACAGATATGAGATCGGAAAATATCTTGAATGTCTCGGTGTGAAGATCGACGAAGAGAGAAACAAGGAAATGGTTCTCGGAAAGTGCGGAAAGATCTCCGCGGACGATTCGAAGATCGAGGTTTACGTAATTCCCACCAACGAAGAGCTTGTCATCGCAAGAGATACTAAGGAGCTTGTTGAAAAGAACAGCTGATTTTACGGCATTATTAGTTCCTTGTAATAATATGATCGAACACAAAAAGATCGGGGTATGTTTTAATGAAACAGCCCCGATTTTCATTTTCCCCTGTGTTTCTGTCATCAACTTATAGTCAACGACAATAAACATTTCCCTTTCCTTTAATTTTTGACAGAATGCAGTAGGCTTTCCGGTCGCCCCCTGCACCCCTTCGGAATCATCTCTCTAAGAGAAATTTATTATGTCGTCTACTATAATAGAATGCTTGCGTTCTTTAAGTTGATGACATTCGGTGAAACACAATGGGATCTTTTTATTCTTTTGTAAAGTCTTCAAGTCCGATACTTGCGCGCAGTATCATGATCGCGTCGTTCGCGGTGATCTCTCCGTCTCCGTCAACGTCCGCAATTTCTATGACTTCATCGTCATAGTCGTCTGCGCCGATAGAATAACGCAGCGCCATCACAGCGTCATTTGCGGTGATCTCCTCATCTTTGTCAAGATCTCCGAGCAGTAAATCGTCCTCTTCGTCTTCAAGGATCACATAAGGAATATTATGGCTTTTCGCATACTCTTCGGCGTACGACTCTGCATAACAATAAATTACGACGGCAGGCGAATTGTAAAACGCCTGATCCCCGATTTTCTTAACCGATCTCGGAATAAGAATGTAGTTCAGAGAACCGCAGTTTGAAAAAGCATAATTTCCGATCAATGACGTAGATTTTCCCACCGTCACGCTTGTCAGCATGGAACAGCCCGAGAAAGTTTCATCCTTGATCGACGCAAGCGACCTCGGCAATGTTACGTTAAGAAGCGACTTACAGCCGTAAAATGCGGATTCGTCGATCAGCTGCACCGAATTCGGGATATTTACGCTTGTCATTGCGCTGCAGTCTCGAAAAGCGGAGCGTTCGATCCTCATGACCGACTTCGGGATATCAACTTCTTTCAGTGACGTACAATTTGCAAAAGCAAAACTCTCGATCGTTGTCACCGAATTTCCGATAGTCACGTTTTCCATCGCGCTGCAGTTGTAAAAAGCGCTGTCCCCGACAGAGGTCACCGAATTTCCGATCACAGCGCTTTTCATGGATTCACAGCCGTAGAACGCTTCCGTACCTATCTGAGTTACCGAATCGGGGATCGTCACTTCGTTCAGCGAAGTGCAGTACGAAAAAGCGTAAGCCCCGATTTTCTGAACGGAATTTCCGATAGAAACGTCGGTTATTGCAGTGTCACTATAAAACGCGCGGTCTCCGATCTCCTTCACCGAATTTCCGATCACGACATTTGTTAACAGATCGCAGTGAGCGAAAGCGGATTCGCCGATTTTTTCAACGGAATCGGGGATATTAATATTTGTCAGCGAATCGCATTCATAAAACGCACTGCGTCCGATATCCGTGACCGAAGCGCCTATCGTCACGCTCGCCAGTGATGAACAGCGATTGAAAGCGTCAGATCCGATCTCCTTGACCGAGTCGGGGATCTTAACATTCATCAGAGATTCACAGTAAGAAAAAGAGCCCGATCCGATTTTCGTCACCGAATTTCCGATGGTCACACCCGTCAATAACTTGCATTCGTAAAATGCGTATTGACCTATGGTCGTAACCGAGTTTCCTATCACCGCATTTGTCAGCGATCTACATCCCGAAAAAACTCTCTCTCCCATTTCCTTGACGGAATCGGGAACAACAACTTCCGTCAGTGATTCGCAGTCCAAAAACGCACTATCTCCGATAGTTTCAACGAAATTTCCGATTTTGACTCCCGTCATCGAAGTACAATTGTAAAAAACACGGTCTGCGATCTCTTTCACAGAGTCCGGTATTGTCACACTCAGCAGCGAATCGCAGTAAGAAAAAGCGTATTCATTGATCTTCGTCACCGAATTTCCGATAGTCACGTTCATCAATGATCTGCATTCGTAAAATGCGTATGACCCGATCGTCGTTACGGAATTTCCTATCACAGCTTTTGTCAGAGATTTACACTGCGCAAAAGCATTATTCCCCATTTCCTTGACGGAATCGGGAACAACAACTTCCGTCAGTGATTCGCAGTCCTGAAAAACGGCCCATCCGATAGTTTCAACAGAATTTCCGATTTTGACTCCCGTCATCGAAGTACAGCGGTAAAAAGCGCGGTCTCCGATCTCCTTCACCGAGTCAGGTATTGTAACATTTACAAGCGATTCACAGTAATCAAAAGCATACTCATCGATCTTAGTTACCTTCCGTCCCTCGATCTCCGACGGTATGCTTAATTGAGCGTCGCTGCCTTCATAGTTTTTTATAGATATCGTTCCGTCCGACAGAATTTCATATTGGTAATCACCGTAAGTTAATGTCTCGCCGCTTCTCTCTTCAACAGCGTGATCCAGTGAAAGAGGAGTTTCCGTTTTTTCGGAGATCTCCGAGCGAGAAGTCTGAGAAAATGTTTCTGTCCGGGGCGCGCCTGAGGAAGCCGCCGGAGCCGCCGAAGACGCCATCAGCAGCAGAGTAAGAAAAATTGCCGTAAATTTGTTCTTTTTCATTTATTGATCTTTCCTTTCGAGAATTATAGAATCAAACATTTTTAAAATGTCACACTGCCATTATATCATAAATTATATTGGCGTTTCAATATAAAATCCAAGGCAGCGCCGCTTTTTATCGCAGTGCTGCCTTATAAATATTATCGGTCATTTAGTGATTCGGAAAGTTTTTTATACGCCATTTTATGAAATGCTTTTCCGATAGGATAGTAAAAAACGCCTGCGCAAATACCGATCATCCAGACATACTTCCATGAAACAAGGCTGCCGAACAGTGCGATAATCAAAGCCGCGATCAGCCAGTATACAACCATGCACCTTCCGCTTCTTTTGTTGAGTTCCCGGAGAAAATCGTTTTTCCCGGAAGTGTGCGGAGCGTTCTCGATGAAATCCGCTGCGCCCGCAGGTCCGGAACACGAACGGAAGTCGCGGCTGCACTCCTCTGCGCCTTTTGCGTAGGAACTGTTCCCGAGAACTTCTTCCACCGCTTTGCGTATACTCTCGGGAGAATCGTTTTTAAGAAACGTTCCCGCGCCGCATTCGGACACTCTTCTTGCGACAGCATGCTGTTCACCGGTCTGAGGATACAGTATCATCGGGGTCGCCATGTACAGACTTTCGGAAGCGCTGTTCATGCCGCAGTGAGTGATGAACGCGTCGGCACGCGACAGAATGTCAAGCTGATCGACGTAGGGATACGCGGTGATATTTTCGGGAAGCTCACCGAGCGTTTTAACGTCGACATATCTTCCGCAGGAGATAATAATATCGGCGTCCATATCTTTAAGCGCCTCGACACAATTTTTGTAAAACTGCGGTTTATCGTTTACCACCGTTCCCATGGAGATATAAACCAACGGACGTTTTTTAGACTTGTTCACGACGGCGTCGCTGAAAACGGAAGGACCGACGAACGCATAATGGTCGGAATAACTTTCGGCGTAAGGCTGGAATCTGCGTGAGGTGTACACTATGGAATCGGTTTCGTTGTCGCTTTGAAAGAGCAAAACAGGATTTTTCACTTTGTAGCCGTAAGGTTCAAGCGTTTTCAGCTCCTTGGATATCTTCGAAATGCCGAAAATCATATCCGCCATTTCGCCCGGGCTGTTCTTCATGTACTGTGTCGACAGCTGATTGAAAGCAAATGTGGTGGTGGAAACGACCATGGGAACTTTGAATTTCCACGCGTTGAGCTTACCCCAAAAGCAGACGGAATCGACGCATACGACCTCCGGGCGGAAAGTCTCGAACTCTTCGCTCAGGAAATCGTTCATACCGAGAGCAATGCGGATATCTTGTATTGTCATTTCCGTATTCGAGCTTTTTTTCAAGGCAGACTGCTCCGTTTCGGTCAGCTTCGGAAGATAAGCGTCACACGACACAAATTCCGCGCCGGTCGCTTTTATCTTTTTCTCGAATTCGTTGAACGAATAGAATCTCACCTTGTTTCCGCGGCTGACCAGCTCGCGTGCCACGGGCAGCATAGGGTTTGTGTGACCGTGTGCGGGAATGGAGAAAAACGCTATTCTTTTCATTTGTCGCCACCGTCCTTTCCTTCGAATGCGATATTGAAAAGCTCCGCAAACGCACCTTTCGGGGGAATCGCGATCCCGTGCTCTTCATCGCCGAGAAGAAGCAGTGTGTCACCGGGCGTTATCCCGAACAGATCGCGCGCCTGCTTGGGAATGACGATCTGACCTTTTTCTCCGACCGTAGCCGACCATACATATTTACCTTTTGGCGCTTCCATTTTACCGACCTCCGTAAAGTATAATTTGTTTAACTAATCATACCACCCGTTTTACATAATGTCAAGAGTTATTCGGAAAATTCTCACGGTTTTTGAACGAGTAAAAAATTTGTAAACGTATTTTTCCGCGTCGCCTTGGAGCGGCGAGAAAAACCTGTTGTTTAAGGCAGCAGCCTCACATCAACAAAACATCTCATAAAAAAGCCCATATATCGGTTCATAAGTTCCTTGTATTCCTCGGGACGAACGGTAAAATCAACGCTGCTGTCGTTTGAATTTCTGTCGGTCAGGCGGCCGCCCATTGCGGCAAACGTCACCGTTCCTTCCTTTAATTTGAAAGGAAGATCACGCAATCCGCAGGACTTGTAAAACTCATGCCTTTTCACACGCTGACCGTAGTTTTCAGCCGCTTTGTCAAGCTGTTCAAGCGCGAGAAAAAAGCGTTTTCCGCGGTAACGTTCAAGCAGGGCTGCTATGGTTTGTGTCCCGTATCCCCGTCCTCTTTTTGCGCTGTCAACAGCAATATAAAACAGATAGGCAAGATCACGGCAGCATACAACGTATGCCATGCCCACCAAAATATTACCGTCATACAAAGCCAAAAAATCGGCTTTTCCTTGTCGTGCGCGTTTTTTGAGCAGCTTCATCGGCGCACGTTCGTTATCGGGAAATGCCTCTGTATATATTTTTTCGATGGCTTGATATTCATCTTTGTCCGAAACAGTTTTCAGCTTCATCATCGCCCACCCCCGGCACGTCATAAATATATCATTAAAAAACTACCGCGCGCAGCAGCACATATAACCGAGTCATCGCCGCATTACACGAGTTTATATTCTCTGACTGCTATACATTATAATCCAAAAGAAAAAAAGAATCAAGGCAATACCGCACAGAGATTGTGTCGAAGATGCGCAGCAGATTTTTTCGTCAGAGTGCATAAAAGCACCGCAGGAATACTTAAGTGACGCTCCAAGAGGGCAAGCCTACGGCGAAGACCGATTGGCAAGCGGAACTTA